>JAIXXC010000048.1 GCA_027490985.1 Verrucomicrobiales bacterium | reverse complement strand
CCCTGCATCCACGTTGAACGAGGGGATGTAGGTGAGATACGCGTTGCCCACGGGGATGCCCGCGATCGCCGCGTTGCCCCGGATGTCGATCCGGTAATCCGAGGAGAAACGTCCGCGGGCTTCCACCTCGAGGGGCCATTTGCCTGCGACCCTCGTCTGGCCGACGAGCACCGTGAAACCTCCTTCGATATACCAAGGGGGATTCTGAACGTTGAAAAATCCGACATCCAGCTTGTCGATGGTGGACCCGGACGCACCGAGCCTCCATCCAAGGTCTGTTCCCCTCAGTGAAAGCCCATTAAAATTACCGTCGTAAAGCGCGAACGAGCCTCCGATACCCTTGCCTTCGCCCATCTGAAACACGGCCCCCATGGCGATCTCCGGGGGGTTGTAAGTCACCACCAGGTCCTTGACCTTGATTGCACCGCCAGGCACTTGAGCCTCGGGTACTGTGACGCTGAAACCGCTCTGCTCGACCCCGGCCGCCCCGATCACCATGACGAATCGGACTTCGACGGCGTCGGCAGACCCTGCACCGCTGGAACCTTTCTTCTGGATGAAGTTTCTGGTGGGCAGCATTCCCAGCACCTTCAGCTCCAGCTTACTGTCCTTCACCTCCACGTCTTCAACGCGAAGTGCACCCCATTTGTTCCACCGGATGAATCCGGTGCCTTCGGTCAGTTTGCCTTCCGGACCGGTTCGGGGATTATCGATGGACAATTCTGGTATGCCAGGAACCCCAACCACAACGAGTCTGGTAACACCGAGGAGCGATTGAGCGTTCTCCCCGATGATTTCCGCGAACGTATCCGTTTTTGATCGTGCCAATAGACTGGTTAAACCAATGGTGCATGCAAGGAAAGCACCCAATAGAATTCTTACCATGCGCGGTAGTCCAACATACACCCCGCCCAACCAGTCAAGTTTTACTATTTTTATTTACATGAATCGTTTTCATTTCATGCAAAATTTATAAGGTAATCACTTTGGATGGTTTAAAGCAAAAATTACTACCTAACCAAGCCCTTCATGACCGGTGACGCTCCAGCGGCGGCCGCTCCGAAGGGATCCCCCTCCCCCTTGAGGAGACCGGCACCCGCCCGTGCTTTAGGCGCAACCGGCGCTCACCAACGGATCTTGTCCGGGAAGAACTCGCGGATCAGGTCCTCGTAATACGGACGCAAGGCCACTTCATCGGGCTTGCTGTGGCTCTTGGTGTAGAGGTCGTAGGGGTTGAAGCGCAGGACCCACGGCAACAGCGACCGGTCTTTGTCGTTCAGCAGGTGGGCGTATTCGCCCTCGCGATGCCAAGGATAGAAGCTGTGGTACCGCAGCATGGCCAAGCCTTCCTCGGGCAGGTAGTCGCGGCACACGTGGTAGATGTACTCGTCGTGCCCCCACGACAGCGAAACCTTGTCCAAGCCGCATCCGGGCTCGTAGATACCGTTGGGCGTGTTGTAGCGCGGGTCTTTGCTATCCGGGTTGGCCTCGAAAAACTTCGGGAACACGATCTTCGGCGAATAGGCGCAGCCAGTCGCAAAGGTGTCGCCCACCACCGCCCATTGGGGCTCGCCCCACAAGCACAGGATCTTGCCCAAGTCGTGCACGAAGCCCGTGAGGACCATCCAGCGCGGCTGCCCATCGCGGCGCAAGTGCTCGGCCGTCTGCAGCAGGTGCTGCAACTGCGTCATGTCGGTGTCAGGATCGGAGTCGTCGACCAGCTGATTGAGGTACTCGGCCGCCTCCCACACCCCCATCGTCATCCGGTTCAGACCGAGGTATTCCTTCCGCTTGGCCTGACCGAACTCGTAGGTCTGGTAAGTGTGGTTCAACCGGTAGAACTCCCGCACCGTGGGCCGGGCGTCGGCCTCGTAATTGCGGAACTCGGTCTCCTTCTTCTCGGGGGCATAGCCCACGGCCGGCTTGCGATCGGAAGGGTCGGCCTGGCCTGCGGCCGGGCCGGTGGGCTCCGGATAATGTTGCAAGACGAAGTCTTCCCATTCCCCGATGTGTTGCAGGGGCTTCTTCACGGCTTCGGTCTCGAGCGGATTCATCGTTGAACTCAGTGCGATTGTTCTCCCGTCAATCGGGCCGGGGGCACAAGCAGTTTATTGCCAATAGGCCACCTCGGCTTGTCCGGTCACTCGCCCAGGATCTGCTTGAACGGCGGGTTCAACAGCGCCTGGGCCTCGGGCTGGGCCATGTTCTGGCCGGTGATGAGCATGACGCTGGTGTCCACCCGCTTTTCCACCTTCTTGCCCTGGAGATGCTCCACCAGGGTCTTCACGCCCAGGTAGCCCATCTTGACCGGGTCTTGCACCACCAACGCCTGGACATCACCCGCCCGGAGATCGGCCACGGATTGCGAGCCCGAATCGAAGCCCACCATCACCACCTTGCCCCCGGCACGACCGATGTCGCGCAAGGCCTTGGTCATGGCGATGGTGGCCGTTTCGTTCGGACAGAAAACCCCGTCCACCGCCTGGCCATGGCGGTTCAGGAGATTCTGCGAGGCCTGGTAGGCCGTCTCGCGGGTCGGGCCGGCGTACTGGTCGGCGGAGATGAGCTTGATGTCGGGATGGGCCTTGAGTGCATCCAGGAACCCGGCCTCGCGGGCCTCGGTGCTGGCGCTGCCGACCTGATAGCGCAGCAGGATGACCTTGCCCTTGCCGCCCAGGCGCTGGGCCAGGTAGTCGCCGGCGATGCGGCCGCCCTTGAAGTTGTCGGTGGCCACGAAGCTCACCTGCTGGTCGCTCTTGAGGTCGGAATCGAAGATCACCACGGGCACCCCGGCCTTCACGGCGCTGCGCACCGGATTGACCAGCGCCTGCGAATCCAACGGCGCCAGAACGATGCCGCTCACATTGCGAGCGGTGAAATTCTCGACCACCTGGATCTGCTGATCGCGGTCGTCTTCGCGCAGCGGCCCCTTCCAGAACAGCTTCACGGGCGTCCCGGCCGCGGTGAGTTCCCGCTCGGCTTTCACCGCGCCCGCATGCACCGACTTCCAGAACTCATGGGTGGTTCCCTTGGGAATGACGGCGATGGTCAGGTCTTTGGCGTAGACGACGGTGCCGAGGACAAGGCTGGCCAGAAGGCCCAAGCGAACGGGGTTCATGGGCGAAAAGGATGCCGGGACCAGCACCGGGCGGAAGTCAAAAGCAACTTTCAAAAGCGACTGTTGGATTGCCGCCTTAAAGGGACCTGGGTCGGCCAACTGACACCGAGACGAGGGCCGGAATCGATCCCTCCGACTGCCTCGTCAGAGGCCCGGGTCGGTGCCAGAGTATGGCCCACGCGATGGCTGAACGGTTTCAACTCCAAGATGATGTGGTGCTTGATGCTCGGCGGGCCGTGTGGCTGCAGCGCAGCCGATGCCTCGCGGTGGGCGACCTGCACCTTGGGGAGGCTTGGGCGCGTCGGGCACGGGGGCAATTGGTGCCGCTGTCGGGAGGCGACACGGCGGTGGCCCGTCTGAAATCCCTGCTCGAAGACTACCGGCCCGAGCGCCTCGTCCTGCTGGGTGACATCGTCCACGCCGCCCTGCCCCTCGAAGGCATCCGCTCGGCAGTCACAGACTTGGCCTCGCTGGAACGAGAAGGCCTGACGCTGGATCTCTGCCTCGGGAACCACGACCGCCACCTGCCCCGGCAACTCGAACGCTGGGGATTGCGCTGGAAGACCGTTTCCCAAGTCGTACTGCCCGAGGGCGTGCTCTTCCACGGCGATGTCCCGGTGGCTCCGCCGGGCCCGCACGATGCTGCCATGAGTGCGGAGCCGTGGCGCATCCAAGGCCATTTGCATCCCGCATTGGTTCTCGATGACGGCGTCGCCTCGCGGGTCAAGGTGCCGTGCTTCCTCGTGGCTCCCGGACGACTGGTGCTCCCGGCCTTCTCGGAAATGGCCGCCGGGGTGGCCGTGGATCGCAGCGGGCTCGTCCAAGACGCGGGAGAAACCCTCCGATTCGACAGCGCCGTCGCCTGCCTCGGGCCGCGGCTGCTCAGAATCCCCTTCGCCAGATAGCGACCTCCGAGAGAATCCCGGATTCCCGGAGTCTCAGAATTCCGTCCCCCGCTCCACGTCGCAAGGTCAGCGGGTCATGGGCCATCCGGCCGCCACCAGGCCCTTGTAGCCCCCGATGAGGGAACGGACATTCTGGTAGCCCATCTTCTGCGCCGCGTCGCAGGTCAGGGCACTGCGATAGCCGCCCCCGCAATACATGACGATCTCGGCCGATTTGTCGGGATACCGTACCTCGAGGTCGCGCTCGAGGATGCCCTTGCCCAGATGGCTGGCCTG
>JAIXXC010000201.1 GCA_027490985.1 Verrucomicrobiales bacterium | reverse complement strand
TCGGCCTTCAAGTCGGCGAGCCAGACCCGAGCCTCGGGTGACAAGGCGGTCGGACCCGGACCCGGCGAGGGCACTTCACGGCGAGCGGCCACCTCGTGCCAGCCCCCCGGCCGGATCTCGTCGAGGCCGTAGCGATACCAGGGCTGTCGCAGAAGGGCCTTGCCCAGCAAGGTGAACAGGTGCTGGCCGCCCGGTCGTAATCCCAAGAGTCGGCTGGGCCATTCCCAAGACCCCGGCTCATCCCACAAGTGCCAGGTGCCGTTGGCGGCCGCGAGTTGCACGCCGAGCGACTTCCAGTCGATGGCACCGGTCAGGATTCCCGGTTCAATGGTTAAAATCAGTCGATCCCCGGGACGGGCCCAGTCCATGGCATAACGACCCAAGAACTTTGCACCCGCGCCCGCGCCGAGACCCAAATTCAGGACATTCAACCCATGAGCCTCGCGCATCCGCACCGGATCCATGGAGGTCATGCAGCCCGAGCCGCCGACCAACAGCACTCGGTTGGATGGCGACAAGCCCGCCTCCCACGCCCGCTTGGCTTCGTGGACGCGATGAAAGAAGCGGACCTCGGGGTTCCACCGGAGCGTGTACAGCGCCCCCACCGCCCACGCCAGGACCGCTGCCGTCAGCAACGCGAGCGCCAGACGCGGAACCCGTGAGAGAACGGGCTGTTCAGAAGGCGAAGTAGATGAAGTCATTTTGATCCCCCGGTGCCAACCACACGGTCAGCACCACCAACACCACCAGCACCCACGGACGCACCAACAGCGAATAAGGTTCACCCCCTCCAGCCAGCGAACGCCATTCGGCCAGCAGGGTGAGGGCGCATAGTCCCAAGGTGCCGGCCAAGGTCACCAGGTCGGCCGCCGTGAAGGAGGCCTTGAGCGCCGCCAACGCAGCCGGTCCATAGGCCGCGGGATGCGCCAATGTCGCCAACTTGGCTCCGAGTTCCGCGGTGTTCGTCTCGTAGAAGAAAAGCCAGGAGAACGCGGCGATGATCACCGTGCCACACCATCCCAGAGGCGTTGGCACGCTCACCCGGGCGGTGAGCCGGGCCGCGATCAACCACAGCGCATGGAACCCGCCCCAGAGGACGAAGTTCCACCCGGCCCCATGCCAGATACCCGAAACGAGGAACACCACGCCCACGTTGAACGCCCAGCCCCGACCCCGCCCGCCACCCAGCGGCACGTAAATGTAATCCCGGAACCATTGACTCAAGGTGACATGCCACCGACGCCAGAACTCCGCCGGTCCCGTGGCACAATATGGGCTCAGGAAATTGAGCGACAACCGGATGCCCAGGCACCGGGCGATGCCCACGGCGATCAGGCTGTAGCCGGCGAAGTCGTAGTAAATGCGCAGTCCGAAAATCCCGTTCGCCAACCAGATCTGGTAGGCATTGGTGCTGGGTCCCCGGTGGAACTGCGCGGCCAGATTGTCGGCCAAAGCACACTTGAAGAAGAGTCCCAGCGCCAACCAACGGAAGCCCGCATCGATGTCGGCGGCCGACCACCTCAGTCGGAATCCCTCAATTTGAGGGAGCAACGCCTCACGGCGTTCGATGGGTCCGGCCACAATTTGCGGGAAGAATCCGGCGAAATTGAGGAAGTCGAACCAGCGGGGCAACGGCTCCCGGCGGATCAGCGTATCGACCGCGAAGCCCACCAACTGGAACGTGTAGAACGAAATGCCCGCGGGAATGGCCACCGAACCGGTCCAGGAACCCGCGCCGCCCCAGACATCGCGCCAGAGGAAGTCGGCGTACTTGTAATACAAGAGCGGGAGCAGTTGCAGCGGCACCACCGCCGCCAGGATCCAACGCCCGTGCGCGGCGGGCCGCCGAGAACCCCAGGCCACGCACGCGAACGTGAACACCGCCACGCCCAGATGAATGACGAAGGTCAGCCAACTGACCAGACCCAGCAGCACCAGTCCGAGGATCAACAGGAACCAGCGATCAAAACGCCCATCGCGGACCGCCGCCGTGCCACCGAAAGCCCACCGGAATCCCGCGGCCACCCACAGGGCGGCCAGCAGGCATTCCCAAAAGCGCAGGTCGGCGAAGTTCATGGTCCAGGTGAGTCGGAGGCGGGGCTCCGAAGCGGGATCGCCCCGGGAGTCCGTTGCAAAAGATCGACCGCGTCAAGAGCCCGGAGCGGCCAGAGCCGTCGGCGGGAAGACCTCCTCCAGCGACTCGGCCAAGGCGGAGACCATACGGCGCAATTGGGGCCGGGTGGTGCAATACGGTGGCATCAGGGCGATCACGCTGCCGATGGGCCGGGTGAGGACTCCGCGGCGGGCCATGGCCTCGCACACCCGGATGCCCGCGCGTTCTTCGAGCCGGAACAGGGCGCGCGTGCGCCAGTCCCGGACCAGTTCCACGCCGGCCACCAGGCCGACCTGGCGCACATCGCCCACGTTCGGGTGTCGCCACAGACCCGACAGTTCCGAGGCCAAGGCCCCTTCAAGAGCCCGCCGGCGGCGAACCCCGGTCGGCGCCGACAACAACGCCGCGCTGGCCAGCGAGGCGGCCGCACCCAGAGCGTTGCCCGTGTAGCTGTGGCCATGGAAGAACGTCCGGAAGTCGGCGTACTCACCGAGGAAGGAGTCGAAGATCGACCGCGTCGTGAGCGTGGCGGCCATCGGCAGGTATCCTCCGGTCATCCCCTTGGCCACGGCCAGGAGATCGGGCACCACCCCCTCGTGCTGGGTGGCAAAGGCATGGAATCGGTCTCCGGTCCGGGTGCCCACGCCGGTGCGTCCGAAGCCGGTCATCACCTCGTCGGCGATGAGCAAGGTGCCATGACCTCGCGCAATTTCGGCCACGCGAGCCAGCCATCCCTCGGGGTGGGCGATCATCCCGGCCGCGCCTTGCATCCGCGGTTCGACGATGAGACCCGAGAAGGGCCGAACGCGGGCACGGGCCTGGTCGAACGCCTTCTCGACGCCCGAAACACACTCCCACTGGCAGCGCCGGTAGGTCCGGGCGTCGGCCCGTTCGGGTCGGGCCCGGTTGAAGGGGCAACGGTAGCAAGCCGGTGCAGGAACCGCTTCGGTGGGAAACAACAGCGACGACCACGTCCGGTGGAAGAGATCGATCTGACCGACGCTGACCGCCCCGATGGTGTCGCCGTGATAGGCCCCCTTCACCGACAGGAAGCGCGGTTTGCGGACCAAGCCACTGCGGCGCGTGTGCTCGGCGGCCAGTTTGAGGGCGGCTTCGACGGCCGTGGATCCGTCATCGGAGTAGAACACCTTTTCCAACCGTGGCTGACCCTTCGGTCCCCGGGCCAGACCCACCAGCTTCTCGGCGAGTTCCGCCGCCGGGCCACTGGCCAGACCCAGGGCCGAGGTGTGGGCCACCCGACCCAACTGGCGCCGGATGGCCGCGTCGATGCGGGGATTCCGGTGGCCGTGGAGGTTGGTCCAGATCGACGCATTGGCATCGAGAAACTCCCGACCCGTCACGTCCCGCAAGACGGCCCCCTGCCCTTCGACCAGCACGAGGGGTTCGGTGCGCAACCAGTCCTGCATCTGGGTGAACGGATGCCAGACGTACTGGTGATCGAGCTGGGCCAGACGATGCATCAGGCGGCGTCTCCGGAAAGGTTGGGAGGGGTCTGGATGCAAGCCCGGTTGAAGGCCTCTTCCAGACTGTCCAGGTCGGCCGCGGTGTGAGCAGCACTGAAGGTCAGGCGCAGTCGGGCCGAACCCCGGGCCACCGTCGGATGGCGGATGGCGGGAACCCACACCCCGGCCGCTCGCAGCCGATCGGCCAAGGCCACCGCCGCGGCCTCGTCCCCCACAGGCACCGGCAGAATGTGACCCGCGGAACCTTCGTATGCGGCAGCGCCCGCGGGCTCCGGGAACGCCCGGGCGACCACTCGAGCTCCGGCGGCCGCCACCGATCGCAATCGCTGACGCGCTTCCTCACCGTCGCGGGTGAGCATCAGCTCGAGGGCCGCGGCCGCGGCGGCCGCGGCGGCGGGAACGGGAGCCGTGGAGAAGATGAAGCTGCGGGCCCGGTTCACCAGGAGATCGATCAAAGCCCGCGAACCGGCGATGAAACCGCCGGATGCCCCCAACGCCTTGCCCAGGGTTCCCATGCGGACTTCGACCCGCGATCCCAGGCCCAGCTGGGCCGCGAGACCGCGACCTTCCGGACCCATCACACCGGTGCTATGAGCTTCGTCGAGCATCAGCCAGGCACCGTGGCGCTCCTTCAGTTCGACGAGTCCGGCCAGGGGTGCCGAATCCCCATCCATCGAGAACACTCCCTCGGTGACCACCAGGACGCGCGGCCCGCCGGAATCATTGCGCGGCAAGGCTGACGCCCATCGGAGGATTCGGTCCAGGTCGTCGAGGTCGTTGTGGCGGAACACCCGCAGCTTCGCCCCGGAAAGCCGAGCGGCATCCACGCAACAGGCATGAACCAAGCGGTCCACAATGACCACATCACCCGGGCCCACCAGGGCCGGGATCGTGCCAGTGGCCGCGGCATGACCCGTGGAAAATCCCAGCGCGGCCTTCGTGCCGAGGAACTCGGCGAGCGTGTCCTCGAGATGGTGATGCACCGCCAGCGATCCACTGATGAGGCGCGAGGCGGCCGATCCGCAACCCCAGTCGTAGACCGCCCGGACCGCGGCCTCCAACACCGCGGGGTGCTGGGAAAGACCGAGGTAATCGTTGCCCGCGAAGGAGACCAACCGGTGACCTCCGGTCTCCAACTCCGACCCCGAGCGGTGATCCACCGGCCTCAAGCTGCGCCAAAGTCCCTGGGAACGCACCGCCTCCAATCGCTGGCGCAGGGTTTCCTCGAACGGCTCGGACATGGAGGGAGAATGACGGAGAACCCACGGCCGGGTCACGCCCAACGGTGGATGCGACTGTCCAGCGAGAAGACCTGCCCGGAGATGTTGGCCGTGGTGAGCAGGAAGGCCACAAACCGGGCCACCTCGGCAGGATCGTTGATGCGGCCCAGCACATTGGCCCGCGCGTAGGAGCGCATCACCTCCGGATCCAAGGATTCGGTCATGGGGGTGGGCAGGACTCCCGGAAGCACCGTGTTCACCCGGACATTGTCCGCCGCGAACTCGCGGGCCCACGAAAGCATCAGTCCATTCAGCGCCGCCTTGGATGCGGCGTAGGCCGCCTGACCCACCGATCCGGCGAGCCCCGCATGGCTGCCGATGGCGATCCAATGCCCTCCCCCGTTCTGCCCGGTCAACAGGGGCAGGGTGGCCCGGGCCAGGCGGCGGGCTCCGTCGAGGTTCACAGCGAAGACCGCGTCCCAATCCTCGGAATGGGCCCGGGCCAACAGCGAGTCGCAGGCGAGGCCCGCGGCGTGGATCACCGCATCAATCCGGCCCCAGCGCGTGATAGCCCGTTGCGCCGCCACGGCGCACGACTCGTCGCAGGTGACATCCAGCGGCACCGGTTCGACTCCCGGCGGCAGCGGCGGCAAGGGACTGCGGTGCCAACCCGCCACGACCCGGTGCCCACGACCCACCAACTCGGCGACCAGGGCCCGCCCGAGACCGCCGGCGGCACCACTGATGAGGATGACTTGCGATGGCTCGGAATTCATGGGTTGGAAACCGAGGCCGGGAACCCCGCGATCCCTCCGGGCGCAATCCACTCCCAGCGGCCCCCGATCATCGTGGCTGTGACCGGTCCGCGATGCTGGATCAACGCCTCCTCGACCGTGGCAACAGGGCCCGCATGCGGGATCACCAGCACGTCGGCCAGCGCCCCGGTCCGCAATTCGCCCATGACCGACTTCAGGCCCAGGGCCCGGGCCGGGTTGACGGTGACTTCGGCCAGCATGCGACGCGGCGACAGGCCGGGATCGTCGGCGGCCAGGGTCCGCAGCTCATCGATCAACGAGAGGATCGGGGGGCCCTCGCGGGTGGCCTTCGTGGAGGCCAAGCTGTCGGTGCCGATGCAAATCGGAACACCGGCCTCGGTGAGCACCTCGCGCTGAAACCGGGGGTGACCGAAATACGCGTGCGAGCGCGGGCAATGAACGACACTGGCCCCCCGGGCGGCCAGACGCCGGGCATCGTCGCCCCAGAGGCAGTTGACGTGGACGGCCAAGAGGGGCGAATCGAGCAACCCGTGCCGGTGCACGTGCTGGAGGGGCGAGCCCAATCCGCAATCGCCGTGGGGACGCTGGTTCTCCAACCATGAAAAGAGCGATCCCCGGCGGTACATGAACATGTCGAACTCCGGTTCGGATTCCGCGACATGGCAAGTGACCCGCCACCCTTCGTGGCGGGCGATGGTGGCCACGGCCCGCAGGAGTTCGGGTGACGTGGAATACGGCGCATGGGGCGAGAGCCCGACGCCACCCCGGTTCGGAGGCAATGACTTCAACACGTCCATGGCCTCGGCGAGAATGCGCTCCGGCTCATGGCCTGACCGGATGCCGGTCATCTCCAGGAAGGAGAAAACGCGCAGCGGCGTGCTCGCACGCAGACCGGCCAACTGATGGGCGCGGGTTTCGATGTTGGCGACGGTGGTCGTTCCGGTCTGCAACTGCTGTCGGGCTCCGAGCAGCCAGGAAGCCTCGAACTCGGAATCGGTCCACTGGGACTTGAGGGTGAGGATGCCTTTGATCCAATCCGGGAATTCCCGGGGGGGAGTCAGGAGTCCCGTCATGGCCGTGTAATCGAGGTGGCAGTGGGCATTGATCAGGCCCGGGAACACGGCCACATCGCCCAGATCGGTGACCGGGCCCGCGGCGACCTGCCCGATCTCCCGGATCTCCGACCAGGGACCCACCGCACGGATCTGATGTCCGGAAATCCAAACCGCGCCGTCGGGGATCGGCGGCGCGGTCACCGGAACCACGGTTCTGGCTCGCAGGATCAAGGGATCAGGCGGGCTCGACGCGACGGCGTTCCTTCAGGCGGGCCGCCTGCTTGTGGGTCTTGGCCTTGACCTTGCTGTGACGGGCCCGCAGCTGCGCCTGGAGCTTCTTCACCGTCAGGTCGATGGCCGCGTAAAGATCCGACTCGCGATCCTCGGCGAACAAATCGTTGCCGCGGACCCCGATGCGGATCCCGCACTTGTACTGCTTCTCCGGCGAGTGGGCCACATGGTCCCGCTCCAACGTGACCCGGGCGTCGATCAACCAGCGGTCGATGTGTTCCAGCTTGTCGATCTGCTGGAGCACATGCTGCTCGATGGCTTCGGTCAGGGTGACATTGTGGGTTGCGAGGATGAACTTCATGCCACCCCCAAGGTGGCGGACGTATTCCGCGATTTCAACCCGCCCTTTGAATCCTCCCCGGAGCCGCCCCCGGACGCGGGGAGCCCCGGATCAACCGGCCGATTCCGCCCGGGCGGCTGTCTCCCGCTCGAACCATCCGTAGAGCACGGGCAGGACGATCAGGGTCAGCAGCGTGGAACTGAGGATGCCCCCGATGACCACCGTGGCCAACGGGCGCTGCACCTCGGCACCGGCCCCGGTGGCCACGGCCGTCGGCACGAAGCCCAACGACGCCACCATCGCCGTCATGAGCACCGGTCGCAGCCGACTGACGGCCCCCGACACGACGGCCTCCATCACCCCGGAACCTTCCTCCCGAAGGCGGTTGAAACAGCTGACCATCACCATGCCATTGAGCACGGCGACGCCGCTCAGGGCGATGAAGCCGATGGCCGCGGTGACGCTGAAGGGCATGCCCCGCAGCCAGAGCGCCAACACGCCGCCGGTCACCGCCAGAGGAATCCCGGAGTAGATCAGCAGGGCCTGACGGAGACTGCCAAAGGCCATGAAGACGATCCCGAAGATCAGCAGGAGCGTGGACGGCACGACGATCATCAGCCGGGCCCGGGCTTCTTGAAGCCGTTTGAATTGCCCGCCGAATTCGATGATGTAGCCGTCCGGCAGGGGAATCTTTTCCGCCAGGATGGCCTGCGCGTTGCGAACCCATCCCTCGATGTCGGAGGTGTTCAGATTGACCATGAGGGCCACCCGACGGCGACCGGTCTCGTGACGGATGGGTTGGACCGACTCGAGGGTCGCCAGATCGGCCAACTGGCCCAGCGGCACCAGGCCGGATTCACCCACCCGGACCGGCAGGGCCCGGATCTGGGCCTCGTCATTGCGCAGATCTCCCCGAAGTCGCACCACGATCCCGTGGGTGTGGGTCCCGTGG
>JAIXXC010000287.1 GCA_027490985.1 Verrucomicrobiales bacterium | reverse complement strand
TCAGCTGGAACGCGAGCAGTAGCCGAATGAGCCAATCCATAAGAAAACGGGTGGGTTTTGTGAGCGAGGGAATTGGCTGCCCCCAATCACCGGTTGTTGGCGCTCCAGCCGCGGACGAATCCGATGCACTGGGCCACATCGGGCACGGAATGATCCCAGTTGAACTCATACTCGCAGCTGATGTTGCCGTCGAACTTCTGGCGGCGGAGCTCGGCGAGCACCCCGCCCATGTCGGTCGAGCCGGTTCCGAAGATCATGTCGCGCTGACCATGCCCGAGTTGTGCGCGTTCCTTGGCATGCAGCGAGATCACCCGACCCTCGAGCATGCGGAGTCCGTCCACCGCCTTGATGCCGCTGGTCTGCCAGTGGCCGATGTCGGCACAGGCGCCGATGCGGGAGTCGCGGTTCCGGACGAGGTCGGCCACCCACTTCGGATCCCACACCTTGTAGGCCGGGTTCTTGGGCTGCTGCGCGTGGTTGTGGAAGGCCACCCGGATGTCGAACTCCTTCACCAGCGGCTCGAAGGTGTCGATCGCATCGGTCGATTCGGTGGTGATGGCGTAGAGGCCGAGGCCCTTCGCGAACTGGAACAGCTTCCGGGCCGCCGCGGTGTCCTTCGGGATCGTCACCACGCCGTAGTTCACGGCCTTGAGCCCGTGCTTCTTGAGCTTCTCTTGGAGCTTCTGGAGGGCTTCGGGCGACATCTCATGCCCCACCTTGGTCGTGCGGTCGTCCGGGCTCAGTGCCTGTCCGGGGTAGAACTCGATGACCCTGCCGCCTGCCGCCTCGGTCTTCTCGATCGCCTCGAACGCGGTGAACCGGTTGAAGGTGTAGGCCTGGCAGCCGATGGCGAACCCGCCGATGCGGTACTCGGCCGGGATGGGCTCGGCCCAGAGCGAACCAGCCAGAGTGATCAGGGACGCCAGAGCGGAGAGGCGGAGAATCGAGAGGGAGTTCATGGGATGGGGAGTGAGGGACATTTAGGCGAATCGGCATCCGATGCTCAACACCCAACCGGTGTTCCAGTCGGCCTCAAAAATCCCCCGTTCCATGGAACGGGTGTTGGCCTCCGGTGGTTCATCAGGGTGGGCTTCTCGCCGTGCATCGGCTTCCACGAGGTTCCGGGAGATTGGCGCCCCTCAAAGAGTCTCGACCGGTTTTGGGCCGAAGCCTGGTTTGCGGGTTCGGGCGCCAGACTTGACTGGGGTCGGGGATATCAGCGTTTCATGAGCCATCAACACGGCGGTCATTCAGGCTGCCTTTGAATGGATCCATGACGTTCGAGATTTTCAGGCAGTGGACACGATGGGTGTTCGGGCTTGTGGCCGTAGGGTGCTGCGTCAACGCTGCCGATTTCTACGTTTCACCCAGCGGAAAGGACTCCCATTCGGGGACTTCGCCGAAAGCACCCTGGAAGACCTTGCAGCGGGTCAACCGGCACATCGCGGATCATCGTCTCGCGCCCGGGGATGGCCTGTTTCTCGAGGGTGGGGCCACCTTTGATGGGGGGCTTCGCATCGAACATGCCGGTGGCGGAACGCGGCAATCACCGGTTCGAATCACCAGCTACGGACGCGGGCAGGCGACCCTTCGCCCAGGCCAGGAATCCGGCCTTCTCATCCGAGAGACTTCTTGGATCACGGTTTCACAACTGAAGATCATTGCCTCTCCCGGCAACCTGGGGGATGGCATCCGCTGTGATCGGGACCAAGAAACCCCGGAGCGAGTGGCCGGAGTGGTGATTCAGGACTGTTCGATCACGGGCTTCGGATGGCACGGAATCATGGTGGATGCCAGCCAGCGTTCGATGGGGTTTGAAGGCGTCACGATCGAACGTTGTCTGACGTCCAGTAACCGCTATGCCGGCATCATGGTGTACGGAGGCAATCCGGCGGGGCGGAGTTCTCGGCCTCATGCGCGGGTCCAGATCGAGGATTGCGTCGCCGTGGGAAATCCCGGCGATCCTGATGAACGGAAACACCACTCGGGCAGTGGCATTTTCATCGATGGAGTCGATACCGCCCTCATTCGAGGCTGTGTCGCAGCGGGCAACGGAGCTGCGTGTCGCAACGAGCGCGGAGGTCCGGTGGGTATCTGGGCTCACGCCTGCCGTCGAGTGACGATCGAGGGTTGTGAATCCTACGGGAACCAGTCCTGCCTCCGGGATGGCGGCGGGTTCGATTTGGACGGGGGATGCGAGGAGAGTTCGTTGATCCGAAACTTTTCACATCACAACCACGGTCCGGGATTCTTGGTGTACACCTATTCGGGTGCCGCTTACGCCGACCGTGATTGCCAGGTTCGGGAGAATATCTCGTGGAACGATGGTGCCAGAAGCTCCGGCTATGCAGGAATCCAGTTGGGCTCGGAAGACGGATGTCAGATCACCGGTTTGATCGTGGAACGCAACACCGTGATCGCACCGGTCGAATCCGTGGCGGCGGTGCGTGTCATGGGGCGTTCCATTCAGGCCTGCATCCGAAGCAATCTGGTCGTGGTTCCCACGCACGGAACCTTGGTCTCCATCTCCGGTTTCGAGCATCGGGTTCGCTTCGAGGACAACCGCTATTGGAGAGCCGATGGGAAGCCCGTGTTTCTGGTCGATTTCCAATGGACCATTCCCGCCCTGAATGCCTGGCACAACGCCACCGGGCCCGATCACCGATTCGTTGCAGTGGGTGAGCTCTTCACAGATCCAGAACTCCGACTTCCTCGGACTCCCGATTTCAAATTGCTGCGACGGCGGCCCTCATGGCCTCGATTGTCTCACCGGTTTCTTTCGGGGTTTGGTGCTCCCGAGAAGCCCGGGTTTCCGTGAGTTTTGGGTCCCAAATTTCTGTTCGGGGAAGCCGCATGCAGGGGTGCTCTTTTTTATTCGCCGCTGTCGGCGGCATCCCAACGGGCCAGGCCTCCAGCGGGAACGATGAGGGTCGTGATAAAGAGGCACAGGCCGAAGTTCTGGTACACGTTGGGCACCAGAGAGATTCAGATTCCCCAGTGCACCGTGCTGAATGAGGGGATCCTCTGGGGCCATGACAACCCAGCTGCAGCCGCCAAAAACCCCGAGGAAGGACAAGGCCATCGAGTGCTCGGGTTCGGTAAAGATTTTTGACCGATCGAAGGAGTTCAGTCTTCGGTCGGCCCGCGAAGGCGTTGGAGCGTGATCTCCACCGACCGGGTGTCGTCACCCACCCAGACCGAACCGTCTTGCACCGTGACTTGCAGGGTCATGGTTCGCTCGACCAAGGCGGCCAGACTTTGGCTTTGGCTCGCCGGAATGTGCCAAACCGTCAGATTGCGCAGGCGGGTGAGCCGGTTCTCGAGGTCCTTCCACCAGGCCTGTGCGTTGGAGTGGAAGGTGTACACCGAGAGTCGGTCGACCCGGGCCGAGGTCCGGAGCAATCGCTTCTCTTCCGGTTGACCGAGGTCGATCCAGTGGATGACGCGGCCGGTGGCGTCCTTCTGCCACAGGCTGGGTTCATCGGGCTCCCACATGTCCTTGGCCAGTTCCAGCGGGCTCTCGTCAGGCGACGACGGCGCGTTGAGCGCGAAAGCCAAGATGCGGACCATCAGGCGTTCGTCGGTCTCGGAGGGATGCCGCGCGATGGTCACCGAATGATCGCAGTAGACATTGCGATCCATGTCCGACAGTTGGATCTGAGCCTTGTGGATGGTTGCTTTGAGGGCCATGGCAGCG
>JAIXXC010000343.1 GCA_027490985.1 Verrucomicrobiales bacterium | reverse complement strand
TTGGCGATGGACCACTCGTTGTCATTGAGGATGCCGATGAACTTCTTGGTGGTGCACTTGATGTTGTTCAGCGCCTCGAAGCTGATGCCGTTGGTCAGGGCCGCGTCGCCGAAGATGCAGACCACGTTCTCGTCGGTCTTCTTCTGGTCGCGCGCGGCGCACATGCCCAGTGCCGCCGACAGCGCCGTGCCGGCATGACCGGCGCCGTAGCAGTCGTGCTCGCTCTCGGTCCGCAGCGCGAAGCCATTGAGGCCGTCGGTCGTGCGAATGGTCCGGAAGCGGTCTTTGCGGCCGGTCAGGATCTTGTGGACGTACACCTGATGACTGACGTCCCAGACGAACTTGTCCTTGGGCGTCTCAAAGACCCGGTGGAGGGCGATCGAGAGTTCCACCACGCCGAGGTTGGGGCCCAGGTGCCCGCCGCTCTTGGCCAACCCCTGAATGAGCTCTTGCCGGATGTCGGCAGCCAGCTCGGTCAGTTGTTCAGGGGTCAACTTCTTGACGTGCGACGGATGATCCACCATTTCGAGATATCGGCTCATGTTGTTGGGACTACGGACAAAAATGCGATTTCCTCAGGCTTCGTCGGAGGAATCCGGGCCCGCGGGTTGACTGCTCAGCACACCCTCGAGGCTTTCTTCGAGGCGGCGCACCTTGACTTCGGCCTCACTGAGCCGGTCCTGACACAGCTTGGCCAACGTGGCCCCTTCTTCGAAGCGCTGAATCAGTTGGTCCAAAGGCAATTCGTCGGACTCCATCGCCTCGACGATGGACTCCAGCTTCTTCAAGGCCTCCTCGAAGGAAGCGGCATTCTCCGCCGTGGGAGCGGATTCGGCAGCCTTAGACACGGGCGGAAAATGCGTCGAAAGACGGGTCTTTGCCTAGCGGTATTTTGGCACTCCGCCCATCGGAACGGTCCGAGGCACCGCCTTTGGAGTTCCCCTTTGCGGTCATAACGCGTTTGATTCGGTCCGTGCTCAGCACGCTTCGGATCAAAAACCTGGCCCTGGTGGCAGACCTCACCCTGGAGCTGCAACCGGGTTTCTGCGCCATCACCGGTGAAACAGGGACCGGCAAATCGGTCATCCTCGGGGCCTTGAACCTGGTGCTCGGCCGACGCGCCGACCGCGGAGCCCTGCGTTCCGGGGCCGACTCGTGCACGGTCGAGGCCGTCTTCGATGTCGCATCGCTCCGGGCTCCCCTGCACCGGTTCCTGGAGGAGCGGGGTCTCGAACCCTGCGAATCGGGACAACTCGTCCTGAAGCGCACCTTCACCGCCACCGGCACCAACCGCCAGTTCGTCAACGGCAGTCCGACCACGCTGGCCACGCTCGAAGAGATGGGCGGATGGCTCATCGACCTCCACGGTCCCCACGACCACCAATCGCTGCTCCAACCCCGCCTCCAACTGAGTCTGGTCGACGCCTATGGCGGGCTGGAATCCGAACGGGACGCCTTCGCCCTGCGATTGCGCCGGCGCGCCGAGTTGGAGCAGGCCAAGGCGGCCCTCATCGTGGATGAACGGACCTACGCGCAGCAGCTCGACCTCCTGCGGCATCAGGTCCGCGAGATCTCCGAGGCCCGATTGCGCGCCGGCGAAGAGATCGAACTGGAGTCCGAACATGCGCGGGCTGCCAACGCCGCCCGGTTGCTGGAACTCTCGCAGGGAGCCCTCGCCGCCCTGGGCGAATCCGACGAAGCGACCCTCACCAGCCTGGGTTCGGTGGGGCGATCCCTGCAGGAACTGGCCCGGATCGATACGGGCGCCCAGTCCCTCGTGGATCTCCAGACCCAGGCGGCCGGGCTGCTCCGCGACCTCCAGGCCGAACTGTCCCGGTATGCCGATCGGGTCGAGGTGGATCCGCATCGCCTCACCGAACTGGAGGAGCGCCTCGACCTCATCCAATCTCTCCGGCGCAAATACGGCGGGAGCGTCGAAGACGTGCTGGCCTTCGGCGCCGAGGCCCGGGAGAAGCTCGAATCGCTCGAAGGGCGCGATGCGGAACTCGAACGCCTCAATCAGGAACTGCACGCCCTGGAGGCGGAGCTTCGCCAAGCAGGCCAGGCTCTTTCGGAGCGGCGGCGATCCATCCTCGGCACGCTGAACCGGGCAGCCGAACGGGAACTGTCCAGCCTCGGGTTCCGACAAAGTCGATTCGAGGCTTCCCTCACCCACGATGCCGACCCGGCCAACGCCACCGAAACCGGGATGGACCGCATGGAATTCCAATTCGCCCCCAACCCGGGCGAGCCGGCCCGCCCGCTCAGGGCGATCGCCTCGAGCGGTGAACTTGCGCGCGTCATGCTGGCCCTCAAGACCGTATTGGCCGATCAGGATGCCGTGCCGGTGCTGGTCTTCGATGAGGTCGATGCCAACGTCGGCGGCGAGACCGCCCATGCCGTCGGCCAGAAGATGGCCACCATCGCCTCCCGCCATCAGGTGCTGTGCATCACCCACCTGGCACCGGTCGCCGCCGCGGCCGCCACCCACTATCAGGTGATCAAGGAGGTCCGCGATGGCCGTACCGAGTCCCGCATCCAGACCCTCGCTCCCGCCGAGCGGATCGCCGAACTCGGCCGGATGCTCGGCGGCGGTCCGGCGGCCGAGCGACATGCCCGGGATCTTCTGGCCCGCCTTCCGGAACAGGGCTCCTGA
>JAIXXC010000200.1 GCA_027490985.1 Verrucomicrobiales bacterium | reverse complement strand
TCAAGCTGGGAGCGGTTCACGGGCTTGAAAGCGTTTCAGGATGGCGTTCCGTTCGGCCACCGTGAGCACTCCGGCAAACGGGCTGGATTGGCGAAGCCGGGTCGCCCGTTCATCGGTGCTCAATAGGGTGTCGACCAACTGCTCCAACGGACCCTCCAGCAATTCCCGCCACTCCAGCAGGACGGGGCGAACGGTGGGAGAGCACGTGCCCAGCCAGCGCTCGATATTGGCCAAACCACGACCCACCAACGCAGGATCAGCCAACAGCTTTTGAACCGTCAGTTGGTCAAAAGCCAAGCTGCGCTCATCGATTTGGCCATGCCTGTTCATTTCAGTTCTCGAGGTTTAGGTGCGCGGTCGCCTCGTGACAAGAGGACTCCGGCGAAGATCTTGGGTCCACTTCCAGTGCGAAAGACCTTTCGGACATCCACTGAGGTCAGAACGGCGCGGGAAGAAGCCCATTCATGCTTCTCAAGCCGAGGTGCCACCGCGGGGCCTCGGTTCGCTTTCCTGCTTCCACGGATTCGGGTTTTGACGCCACCCTTGGCCCATGTTCCTCGGTCAACGAATCCGCCTCTGGCTTTGTGTCCTGATCCTCGGTCTGGGCCGGGGTGTTCCCGCCCTGCCCGCCGCTGAGGCGGCTTCGGGGGCTCGGCCCGCTGCGTTTTCCCTGAATGACGGCGACCGGGTGCTCTTCATCGGCGATACCTTCTTCGAGCGCGAGGTCGATTACGGGCACTTGGAGACCGCCTTGACGGCCTCGTATGCCGACCGTCGGCTGACCTTCCGCAACCTCTCCTGGGCCGGAGACACCCCGATGGGCAAGGCCCGCGCCAGCTTCGACTGGAACAAGTCGGAGGAGAGCTGGCTCAAGCGCGTTCAGGAGCAGGTCGCCATCGCCAAGCCGTCGGTGGCCATTCTCAGCTACGGCATGACCGCGGCCCTCGAGTTGGCTGACATCCCGGCCGGCGACGCCCATGCGGCCTACCTGTCCAAGTTCATCACCGACACCGGCCGCCTCATGGCGGGCATCCGGGAGGCCAGCGGCCAGCCGGTCCGGTTCGTCCTCTTCACCCCGATCCAGCAGCAGGGCGAACGGCCCGACTCGGCCCACTCCAAGGCGCTGACCGAGGTGGCTGACGCGCTGGGCAAACTGGGCAACAGCTCATCCATCCCCGTGGTCGATATTCTCGGTGCCACCCGTCGCATCTCCCTGCTGCGCATGGTGACCTATGAGAGCCCGGTCATCCTGAACGAGACCGGCTACCGCATGCTGGCCGAACGACTGCCCGAGCTCCTCGGCATCCAGGCTCCGGCCAAGGGAACCGACACCGCCCTGCTGCGCGCGGCCATCCAGCACAAGAACGAACTGTTCTTCCACCGCTGGCGCCCGGCCAACTGGACCTACCTCTTCGGCTTCCGCAAGCACGAGCAGGGGCGCAACAGCGTCGAGATCCCGCAGTTCGATCCCATGATCGCGGAGTGGGATACCCGGATCGCCTCGCTGCGGCCCTCCGAACAATCCGACCCCAAGACGATCGCCGAAGTGAAGGCTCTGCTGGCGAAGAAGGCGACCCAAGCCAGCTCGGCTGCCGACTCGCGGGCGAGTGTTTCGAAGCAGGCCATTCCGACTTTTGACACGGCCGAGGGACTCGAGGTCAGCCTGTGGGCCGAAAATCCCCTGCTCCACAAGCCCATCCACATGAACTGGGATCCGAAGGGGCGCCTGTGGGTGGCCTCGTCGGAGGTGTATCCGCAGATCAAGCCGGGCCAACCCGCCGTCGATTCGGTGGTCGTGCTGGAGGACACCGACGGCGACGGCAAGGCCGACCGTCACACGGTCTTCGCCGATGGCCTGCTGATTCCGACCGGCGTGGTGCCCGACGGCCGAGGCGGTTGCTATGTGGCGGCGAGCCACCAGCTCCTGCATCTGGAAGACACCGATGGCGACGGCAAGGCCGACCGCCGCACGGTGACGCTGTCGAGCTTCGGCACCGAGGACACCCATCACAACCTTCACACGCTGCGCTGGGGGTATGACGGGCACCTCTACATGAACCAGTCGATCTACACGCACACCCACATCGAGACGGCCCACGGGGTGCGGCGGCTCAATTCGGGCGGCATTTGGCGGTTCAACCCCGATTCCTGGACACTGTCGGTGTTCACCCGCGGCGGTTGCAATCCGTGGGGTCATCATTGGGATCAGTACGGCAACTCGTTCTTCACCGACGGGGCTGGTGGCAAGGGCATCTACCACGCCATGGACGGGGCGACCTACTTCACCTACTCCGACATGCGCCGCGAGGCCGACAGCATCAGCCCGGGCAACTATCCCAAGTTTGCCAGCCTCGAGGTCGTTCACAGCCCCGCCTTCCCCAAGGACTGGCAGGAGAACGCCATCACCTGCGACTTCCGCGCCCACCGCATCGTGCGCTTCTCGGTGAAGGATTCGGGATCGTCGTTCCAGACGCAGGAACAGCCCGATGTGCTGCGTTCCACGAATGTCACCTTCCGGCCGATCGACCTGCGCTTCGGGCCGGATGGGGCCTTGTACATCGCCGACTGGAGCAACCCCATCATCCAGCATGGCGAGGTCGATTTCCGCGACCCGCGCCGCGACAAGGAGCACGGCCGCATCTGGCGCGTCACCGCCAACGCGTCGGGCAAGGCCCCGCGCCGGCCCGCGCAGGATCTGACCCGGCTGTCCAACACCCAACTCCTCGACCGGACTCTTTCGGCCAATGGTTGGGAGCAGGAACAATCGCGCCTGGTGCTGCGCCAGCGGGAGGCCCGCGAGGTGTTGGCCGCCGCCACCGCTTGGGTGAAGTCCCAGAAAGACCCCAGGGCGACCCTGGAGGTGGTCTGGCTGCATGAGGCCTTCGGTCGGCCCAGCGGCTCATGGCTGACTCAGTTGACACGGTCTTCCGACGCCCGCCTCCGGACGGCGGCGGCCCGCCAGTGGAGCCATTGACCCCTCAGGAGGCCCCGGAGTTCGCCACCCGATCCGAAATCCTGATCGAAACCTCCTGAACCCGACTCCCATGCGCCGTCGCGACGAACCCGGAAGCGTGCCCGCCTCCCGCTCGGAATCGACCGAAGACCATCTGGAGCGCATCCAGGAACTGGTCGAGCGCAACGGGTATGCCCGGGTCAGCGATCTGGCCGAGGCGTTGGGGCTCAGTTCGTCCACGGTCTCCAACATGGTGCGCCGCCTCGCCAAGCGGGGGTTCGTCAACTACCAGCGCTACCGGGGCTTCACCCTCACCCCGGAGGGAGCGGCCGTCGCGGCCCACATCAAAGACCGGCACCACACGCTCACCGCGCTCCTCACCTTGCTGGGATTGGGGGCCGAGACGGTCGAGCGCGAGGTCGAAGACATCGAGCATCACCTGACGCCGCAAACGCTGGCCGCACTCACCGCACTGGTCGGCTACTGGAAAGAGCATCCGGCTGAGCTTCAGGCTTTCCGGCGCTTTCAAGCGCGCCGACTGGCGGCTGACAAACCTGCGCCGTGAGTCCGATCCTTGAACGGCGTCTCGGCAAACCCGTCAGGCTCGTCCCGCACTTCCGGCTTCACCTCGATTTGTCCTTGGGCCAAATTACCCCTCTGTGATCAGCACCACCGCCGAACTGCGGGAACTCGCGTCTCAAGTGCGCGACTCCGAGTGGGTCGCCCTCGATACCGAGGCCGATTCCCTGCATGCCTATCCTGAAAAACTGTGCCTGCTTCAGGTTGGTGTTCCCGGCGGCGAGTTTCTCGTGGATCCCCTGGCCGATCTGCACTTGGAGCCATTGTGGGAGGCCATGGAAGGGCACCGCATCATCTTCCACGCGGCCGACTACGATCTGCGCCTGCTCTTCCGCGGACATCATTTCAAACCCCGGAGCATCTTCGACACGATGCTGGCGGCCCGGATCGTGGGTGAGGCCCGTTTCGGGCTCAATGACGCCCTGAACACCCATCTGGGCATCACGCTCGAAAAGGGATCCCAGAAAGCCAATTGGGGGCGCCGCCCGCTGACGCCGGCCATGGTCGACTACGCGCTGAATGACGTGCGTCACCTCTTTCCCCTCCAGCAGTCCCTGCAGCGGAAATTGGAATCGCTGGGCCGGATCGAGTGGCACGAACAAATCTGCGAGCGCCTGATCCGCGACTGCTGCCAGCCCGAGCGCGTCGACGACGACGCCATCTGGCGCACCAAGGGTCACGACAAGCTCGATGCGCTGGGCCTGGCGGTCTTGCGCGAACTCTGGCACTGGCGCGAGAAGGACGCCCTGCGGACCGGCCGCCCGCCCTTCTTCATCCTCAAGCATGAGCAGTTGGCCGAACTGTCGGCCACGGCCTCCGAGACCCGTTCCACGCGCGGGCTCAACCTCCCGCATTTTCTGACGTCCAAGCGACGGGCCGGGGTGCTCGAAGCGATCCAACGCGGGCTCGAAGTCCCCGAGAACCGACTGCCGCGGCCGATCCGGGTCCAGTCACGACGCATGACCCGCTCCGAACTCGACGTCTCGGACCGTCTGGCCAAGGTGCGCGACCTCAACGCCCGTGAGTTGGGCATCGACCCCACGCTCATCGCCTCCAAGGCCACGCTGTACGCCCTCGGTCGCAATGATCCCGAGGCTTGGAGCGACCTGATGCCCTGGCAGCGCCGCTTGCTCGAGAAACCGCCGGCCGCAGGCTCGTCTCCGGCCCGCGTTCCCGAATCGACCCCGGTTTCGCCCTCGGCGTGCGCCCCTGAGACGGATGACCCTGATGGTCAGATGCCACTGTGCGGATTGGATTGAGGGCCTGGCTTCGGGCCCAGGACATCGATCCTATGGCCACGGCGGGCAGACCGAACGGCGCGCCATCCGCTGCGGGATGGCCCCTCACAGTCGGCATTCAGGGAGCGTTCTTCTCCAGCGAGTGGAAATTGCCGGCCTCGCAGCAGGTGACGAAGGTCTCGGTCGATCGTTTGAGTTCCTCCCACCGGCTTCGGATCTTCGCGGCCTCGGTCGGGTCGATGCGATTGTCGGCCGCCGCACTGGCGACCACGGCCAGCAGATCGGCGAACTCCTGAACCACCCCGTTGGTGGCCGGTATCAGGTATTCGGGATGGGTGTGGTGGGTCTTCGGGTTGCGGATGAAGAACCCGCCGGCCCGCTGACACAGCCAGTGGATCAGCCGCAGGTCGCGGCTACTCTTCATCAACTGATCCATGCGGTCCAACGGGTTGTGCGACGCGGTGGGGGCATCGGGGTCGGGTTTTTCAGCCCATTTGTAGATGAGAGACAGCGACAAGCCCATGTCGGCGGCGATTTGCTTGGCACTGGTGGTCTGGAGGACTTCCCGGATGACCTGAAAGGAGTGCATGCCGACTGGCTACCAGCACCCGTGCGCTGAGGAAAGTGGAGAAACCAAAATCAGTGATTGTCGTCATTGTTTTCGGGTGAATCGCTTCAATCCGGTCGGGAAACCCTCCGACTTTCGGCGTGCCCGTACCGGTTGCTCGTGATTCTCTGATGCCTGTGCAACCCGTCACGATCCTCACCTGTGTCGGCGCCTATTTCGTGGCGCTGCTGACGGTGGCCTGGTGGACCGGCCGTCGCGCCGACAACGCCGGGTATTTCACCGGCAACCGGCGATCTCCCTGGGTCTGGGTGGCCCTCGGCCTCATCGGAGACACGCTTTCGGGGGTCAGCTACATCTCGGTGCCGGGAAAGGTGTCGGCCGATCATTTCGGCTACTTGCAATTGGTGCTCGGATACTGCGTGGGATACGCGCTCATCGGAACCGTGCTGCTGCCGCAGTATTACCGGCTTCGCCTGACCTCGATCTATGAATTCCTGGGTCGGCGTTTCGATGCGACCGCACAGAAGACCGGTTCGGGGTTCTTCCTCGTGTCCCGCCTTCTGGGGTCGGCCGCCCGCCTGTATCTGGCGGTCACGGTCTTTCAGACCTTCGTGTTCCAGGGCTGGGGGATTCCCTTCTGGGCCACGGCCGGCGCGGCGATCCTGCTCATCCTCATCTACACGCTGCGGGGTGGCATCCAGACGTTGGTGTGGACCGATCTGTTCCAGAGCGGGTTCCTGGTGCTCGGGGTCGTGCTCAGCATCGGGGCCTTGATGGTGGGCCTCGACTGGAGCCCCACCGACCTGGTTCACAATCTGGCCCGAGGCCCGGAGACGACGGTCTTCAACGGGGACTGGCGTTCGCCGGGATTCTTCTGGAAACAACTGGTCAGTGGCGCGGCCCTGGCCGTGGTCATGACCGGACTCGACCAGAACAACATGCAGAAGACCCTCTCGTGCCGCACCCTGCCGGACGCCCAGAAAAACCTCTGGCTCTTCACGCCGGTGATGGTGCTGGTGACGATCGCCATCCTGGTCCTGGGGGCGTTGCTGTTCCGCTTCGCCGAGATCCGGGGCATTCCCCTGCCCGCCCGCACCGATGAACTCTTTCCCAGAATCGCGCTCGGCTCCCTGGGCACTCCGGCCGCGGTGGTGTTCGTGCTGGGGCTGACGGCGGCGACCTTCAACAGCGCCGACTCGGTCCTCACCTCGCTGACCACCAGCTTCTGCGTCGATTTCCTCGGTTTCGAGCAACGACGCGATCTCTCCGAGGCGACGCGGGGGCGCATTCGGCGGCGGGTCCATACGGTCTTTGCCGGTGTTCTGTTCCTCACCTTGCTGATCCTCCAGTCGTTGGCATCGCAATTCGCGGTGATCGATCTGGTGCTCAAGTTGGCCAGCTACACGTATGGTCCGCTGTTGGGGTTGTTCACCCTCGGCCTCTTCACCCGGATCCGCCTCTCGGGAAAACCGTTGCCTTGGATCGCCCTCGCTTCGATCGCCGGTTGCGCCTGGCTCGATCAACGGTCGGTCGCATGGTTCCACGGATACCGCTTCGGTTTCGAATTGCTGCTGCTCAACGCGCTCATCACCTCGTTGGGAGCGCTGCTGTTCGCTCGAATGCCCACCCCTCCTGTCGCCATCCAACCCGATATCGCGCACTGAGCCCGTCCATGAACATCGCCTGCCAAGTCTGCCATGGGGATGGCCTCGAGGTCGTCCTGGATCTCGGTCTTCAACCGTCGACCGAGCGCTTGCTCGAACCGTTCGAACTGGGCGACGACGAACCCAAATACCCACTCCGGTTGGGCTTCTGTCCCCGGTGCCGCCTCGCTCAACGCGCCGATCAGGCACCTCAGGCCAACGTCGAATCGACTTCGCTTCCGCCGTCGCCCAGCGATCCCAGCCAGACCCGTGAGTTGCAGCGGTTTCTCTCCGGACTCAAAGGCGCTCTCCAACCCCGGGGCGCGGCTGTCGTGCACTTTCCCGACGTGACGGCCTGGGGGCCGGGCCGACTGATCGAAGCCCTGGCCTCACGGCAGAACCTGATGCTGACGGTGGCCTTTCTGCAGCAGGCGCTCCACCAGCAAGGACTCGAAGCCTTCCAGGTGGAACAATGCCCCGCGGAACCGGGGCTGATCCGGGTATTCATCGGCCATCCAGGCGACTATCCGATGGGCGATTCCGTGGCGCACCAGACCGCGCTCGAGAACGAGCGAGGCCTCGGAACCCGGGCGTTTTGGAGCGTCTTGGCTCAGGAGGTCCAGGCATCGCGCGATGCACTGCTGAGCCAGATCCGGGAGATCCGCGACGCTGGCCAGCGGCTCTGCGGTTACGGGACCTCACCGGCGGGCCAGCTGCTGTTGAACCACGGCGGGCTGGGGCGTGAGGGGTTCGACGCCCTTGATTTCGTGATCGATCCCACCGGTCGTTCCGCAGGACGAATCACCCCGGGCAGTCACTTGCCCATCCTACCGGTCGAAGAATTGGAAAAGCGCTTCATCAAGGTGGTGCTGCTGTTGGATTCCCGTCTCGAGGCCGAGGCGCTGGCCCGGACCGAATCGTGGCGCGCGCAGGGCGGCCGCATTCTCAACCCGTGGGTCAGAAAAAAAGTGCAGATCGCCTGAGCGGCGTCATCTTTGTCCCATGGCCAACGTGATCGTCCGCCCCCCGTGGCATCTACCCGAAAGCGCCATCACTCCCGAATCGGTGTACCACCGGCGGCGCGACTTCCTGCGCGCCATGGGATTCATCGGTGGCGGTTTGGCGGTCGGACTGCCCGCCCTGGGCGAGGCGACCAACGCCCCGGCCGCCAAGGCGTTCTCGGCGGGCAAACGCAACCCCGACTTCAACCCGACGGTCCGTCTTTCGAATGAAGACGCCGCGACCGGGTACAACAACTACTACGAATTCAGCACCACCAAGACCCGCGTCCGCGATCTGGTGGGCCGCTTCCGGACCGATCCCTGGACCCTGGAGGTCACCGGTCTCTGCGAAAACCCGCTGAAGCTGGGATTGCCCGACCTGCTCGGGGGCTTCTCGCACGAGGAGCGCGTGTACCGTTTCCGGTGCGTCGAGGCTTGGTCGATGGTCGTCCCGTGGAATGGTTTCCAGTTGTCCGAGATCATCGCCAAGGCCAAGCCCAAGTCGGAGGCCAAGTTCGTGGCCTTCACCACGGCGCTGAGGCCCGAAGAGATGCCCGGAATCGCCCGCTTGCCCGACTACCCCTGGCCCTACACCGAGGGGTTGCGCCTCGATGAAGCGCTGCATCCGCTGACCCTCTTGGCCACGGGTCTCTACGGAAAGCCTCTGCCGAAGCAGAACGGGGCTCCGGTGCGATTGGTGGTGCCCTGGAAATACGGGTACAAGAGCATCAAGAGCATCGTCCGCATCGAATTCACCAATAAGCAGCCCTCGACGCTGTGGGAGACGCTCAATCCGAGGGAATACCCCTTCGAGTCCAACGTCGACCCCCAGGTGCCGCATCCCCGCTGGAGTCAGGCCTCGGAACGTGTGGTGGACACCGGGGATCGGATCCCGACGCAGTATCTCAATGGCTATGCCGACCTCGTGGCCAAGCTCTATCCGAATCGGAAGGCCTGATCGGGCTTCGCCCACGCAGCCCCTTTTGCCCCCAATCGGTACTCCAACTCGGACGTCGACCACTCGGACATCGACCTCGGATTTCACTCGGTGCGGGCCCCAAACCACTCCGTTTCCCATTCCATGACCGTCACCGAGCCCATCCCGATCGAAACCACCGACGCCATCAACGCCCGTATTCTCGCGGTGAGCGAAGATCGCATCCAAGGTTACCCGCGTAATCCTCTCGGCGAGATCGCGCGATTGGCCGAGCTGCCGGTCGAGACCGTCTTGGAGCGCCTGCGTGCGATGCTGCAAGCCGGCGTGATCCGCCGCATCCGGCAAACCCTCTTGGCCACGAGTCTGGCCGAGGGCGCGCTCTGCGCCTGGCAGGTGCCAGCCGATCGCCTGGATGCCGCCTTCGACACCTTGTTCCAGAACGACCCGTTCAGCGGCCACGTGGTGTTGCGTTCCACCGATGCGGCCACCCCCGGTTCCAACTACAAGCTCTGGACGACCTTGAAGGTGCCGCAGGGTTATTCCCTCGAGAAACACGCGGCCCATCTGGCCCGGGTCATCGGCGCCGAACACTACCGCCTGATGTCGGCCAAGAAACTATTCGCCCTCGGCGTCGGGCACGTCCGCCGCCGTGGCATGGAAGCCGGCGCCCGCGCCGATGAACCCGCCGAGGCGATCGCCGTCCAGGTGACCCACCTCAGCGAGATCGAATGGCGGGTGCTGACCGCCCTCAAGCGGGAGTTCGCTCCCGACGAATTGTCGGTCGACCTGTGGGCTGCTCGGTCGCACGAGGCGGGGCTGTCGCTCGATGAATTCCACGCCGTGGCCGAGGATCTCAACCGGCGCAAGGTCATCGGGCGCTTCAGCACCTTTCTCGAGCACGTCAAGCCGCTGGCCTCGGGTGAACGAGTCACCAAGTTCAACGCCCTGTTCCATTGGGCCGTGCCTCCGGGGCTTGAAGAAGCCGCCGGGCGCGAGGTGGGTCGCCACTACATCATGACCCACGCCTACTGGCGCGAAGGAGGCCCGGAGTTCCGGAACGTCAACATCATGGGGGTGGCCCACGGCACCGACAAGGCCACCGTCCTGGCTCACAAGGCGGCCATTGACCGGCACCTCGCCGAGGCGGGCATCCCCGTGGGATACACGAACGTGTTCTGGGGTGGCCGCAGCGAGATCAAGCCCAGCGAGATTTCGCCCTCCGCCTATCGGGAGTGGTGCCGATCCGTCGGGATCGATCCGCAGACCATGGCCGAATGAGAACTCGCCGGGGCCAGTCCCCGAGTCAGTGGACCACCGTCGCCTGAAGCACAGGCCAGTAGGCTTGGGCGGCCACCCAGGCGCTGATCAGGGCGGCCAGTGCCAGTGAATGCCAGAAGACGAAGCGGAGGATCTTGCTCTCTTCGCCGTGGGCACTGACCGATACCCCCGCCACCACGATGCTCTGGGCATCGATCATCTTGCCCATCACGCCGCCGGTCGAATTGGCCGCACACATCAGGTAGGGGCTGAGCCCGAGTTGCTCGGCCGTGATGCGTTGCAGTGATCCGAAGAGCACGTTGGAGGCGGTGTCGGAGCCGGTCAGGGCCACGCCCAGCCACCCCAGCAGCGTGCCGAAGAAGGGATAGAAGGCTCCGGTCTTGGCCAGCGTCATTCCCAGGGTGGCATCGGCCCCGGAGAGCTTGGTGACATTGCCCAGGGCGAGCATGGCCGCGATGGTCAGGAGCGATTGGCGCACGGCCATCAGGGTTTCCCACCACACCCTCAGCAGTTGGCGGGGCGAATACCCCATGAGCAGGCCGCTCACCACGGCGGCCAGCAAGATGCCCGTACCGGTGGCGGACAACACGTTGAGTTTGAGCTCCACCGATTCGACCTTGGAGACCCGCACCACCGGTGGGGTTCTCATCACTTGCTGGTGGATGCCGGGCACCGGCCATGACGGAGCGGCGATCCGGTCGAGGGTGGCCTTCACCGGCCGTGTGCCCCACGCGAAGATGGCGAGGGTGAGGATCAACCAAGGCACCCAGGGTTGCCACCACCGGGTCTCGATCGCCTGAGGCTCGCTCCGGGAAGACGGGTCTGCCGATCGGCGCTGTCGCCACCGCAACAGGCAGAGCACGGAGCCGAGGCTGACCAGTGCCGAGATGGAATCGACCAACCACGGGCCATGGTAATTGCTCACCAGGAACTGCATCACCGCGAACGACACGCCCGCCACCAGCGCCACCGGCCAGACCTCCCGAATTCCCCGCCATCCCGCCATGGCCCCGACAATCCATAGCGGGATGATCGCCGAGAACACCGGCAACTGGCGTCCGGCCATCGCCGAGAGTTTCAGCACGTCGAGATCGGTGACCTGGGCCAGGGTCGTAATGGGGATCCCGATGCTGCCGAAGGCCACCGGAGCCGTGTTGGCGATGAGCGACAATCCGCTGGCATGGATCGGTGAGAACCCCAGTTGCAACAACAGGGCCGCCGTGATCGCCACCGGGGCTCCGAACCCGGCCGCGCCTTCGATGAAGGCTCCGAAGCAGAAGGCGATCAACACCACCTGGATCCGCGGATCGGGGGCGACCCGCATCAATTGACCTTTCAATTGCTGAAACAACCCCGATTTCACCGTCAGGGCATGCAAGAACATGACATTCAGCACGATCCAACCGATCGGGAAGAGTCCGTAGGCTCCGCCATAGACCGCCGCACCCAGCGCCGCCGTCCACGGCATCCGAAACGCCAGCAAGGCCACGCCGAGCGCGGCCGCTAGGGCCATCAAGGCGGCCACTCCCACCCGCACACGTCCCCAGGCCACCAACCCGAGCAACAAGACCACGGGCACGGAGGCGACTCCGGTGGAAAGCCACGGATTGCCCAAAGGATCGAGTGGTTGCGGCCAAGGCATGGAAGTCCGCCCACTATGGGCCCGGGGTTCCTGCGGCGGGAAGTCGCGAAACCGGCGATCTCAGCCTGCATTCTCTTGGCACCAGTCGAGGCGAATCAGTGGCATCCAACATTTGCGCAGCGCCCGGGTGGCTGGTACTGTGCCACCATAATTCATGTCTGAGGACCTTTCCCCGCAGGGCCATCGTGGCAACCGACCCGGCGAACCCAAGATACCCAACCAGAACTGGTTGATCTGGCCTGCACTCATTCTGCTGGGCCTGGGTCTGGTCATCTGGAGCCGCCAAGCGCGCAGTCTGGGTGAGAAGGTCCTCGCTCCTCAGGAATTCTTCCAACTCATCGCCACCAACCAGATCCGTGGCGGCGTGATCGAGATCAATCCCCAGCAGGCCCTGCGGGTGTTCCGGGGTGCCTACCAGCCCGACCCCAACGCCACCAATCTGGTGCCCTTCCGCCTGGAGATGGAACTCACCGAAGAGACCCTCAACAAACTCTACAAGGAGCACGGATTCCGGTCGGTGGAACGGTCGGGCAACTGGACGACCTTCCTCATGAGCGCCGCTCCCTTGATCCTGGGCGGGGTGCTCATCTGGTTCATCTTCCTGCGTCAGATCAAGGCGGCCGGCAAGGGCGCCCTCAGCTTCGGCAAGTCCAAGGCCCGTCTGCTCACCAAAGACCGCAACAAGACCACCTTCAAAGACGTGGCCGGTGTCGAAGAGGCCAAGGATGAGGTTTCCGAGTTGGTGGAATTCCTGCGCGATCCCAAGAAATTCCAGAAACTGGGCGGTCGCATTCCCAAGGGCATCCTCATGGTCGGACCGCCGGGAACCGGCAAGACCCTCCTGGCCAAGGCCATCGCCGGCGAGGCCGATGCCAGCTTCTTCAGCATCAGCGGCTCCGACTTCGTCGAGATGTTCGTGGGCGTGGGTGCCAGTCGCGTGCGTGACATGTTCGAGCAGGCGCGCAAGAACACCCCGTGTCTCATCTTCATCGACGAAATCGATGCCGTGGGTCGCAGCCGCGGCCATGGTCTCGGTGGCGGCAACGATGAGCGCGAGCAGACCCTCAATGCCCTGTTGGTGGAAATGGACGGTTTCGACACCCAGGAAGGCATCATCATCATCGCGGCCACCAATCGCCCCGATGTGCTCGATCCCGCCCTGCTCCGTCCGGGTCGTTTCGACCGTCAGGTCACGGTGAACCTGCCCGATGTCCGCGGACGCGAGGCGATCCTCAAGGTCCACGCCAAGAACGTGAAACTCGACGGCGCCGTCGACCTCTCGGTCATTGCGCGCGGAACCCCCGGCTTCTCCGGAGCCGAGTTGGCCAACCTGCTCAACGAGGCGGCCCTCTTGGCGGCCCGGACCGGCAAGAAGTCCATCGGCATGGACGAGCTCGAAGAGGCCCGCGACAAGGTGCGCTGGGGCCGTGAGCGTCGCAGCATGGCCATGTCGGAAGAGGAGAAGAAGGGCACGGCCTGGCATGAGGCCGGTCATGCGGTGGTGAACGTGGTGCTCAAGCACACCCACCCGCTGCACAAGGTGACAATCATCCCCCGCGGTCAGGCCTTGGGAGCCACGATGTACCTGCCCAAAGAAGACATCCACAACCGGCGGTTCAAGGAACTCAACGACCTCATTGCGGTGACCATGGCCGGCCGCATCGCCGAGCAGATGTTCACCGACGACATCTCCAGCGGGGCTTCGGGCGACATCCAGCAGGCCACCTCGATGGCCAAGGCCATGGTGATGCATTGGGGCATGAGCGACCAGTTGGGCATGGTGCTCTACGGCGAATCTCAGGAATACGTCTTCCTCGGTCGCGACATGATGCGTTCCAAGGAATACAGCGAAGCGACCGCCCAACGGATCGACGCCGAGGTGAAGCGCATCATCGATGCCGGCTTCAAGACGGCCAACGACATCCTCACCGAGCACCGCGACAAGGTCGAACTGGTGGCTCTGGCGCTCTTGGAGCACGAAACCCTCGAAGGGTCTCAGGTGGCCGACATCGTGCGCACCGGCACGTTCACTCCCAACTCGTCGGGTCCCGACAAGAGCGATCCGCCGAGCGGCGCCCAAGCCTCCACCCCGCTCCCCGAGGTGATCAAACCGGTGCCTCCGAAGCTTCCCGGCTTCGGCAGCGCCGCCCCGGCGGCCGCCTGAGGCGTTCCTTCAAAGGCCAACCTTTCAACGCCCCGGCTTAAGGGGCTCCACCTTGGCGCGGATAGGACCTCACCGTCCTTCCGCGCCGATGTCGTTTCAGGCCCTTACTTGCCCTGAACCGAAGCCCTGCCACTTGTAGCTGCACAATTCGTCGAGCCCCATCGGGCCACGAGCTCCGATCTTGTCGGTGCTGATGCCGATCTCGGCACCCATGCCGTATTCTCCGCCGTCGGTGAAGCGGGTCGAAGCGTTCCAATACACCGCCGCCGAATCGACCTCGGCCAAGAACCGCTCGGCCACCGGGCGATCGGCCGTCACGATGGCTTCACTGTGCCCCGAACCGTGGCTGTGGATGTGGTGGATGGCCGCCTCGACCCCATCGACCACCGCCACATTGAGGATGTAGTTGTTGTATTCGGTCTCCCAATCCTGGGGCTGGGCCAACCGGGCCACGCTCGACGATCCCCCGATCGCCTCGGAGATGCTCGGCAGCGATGCGGCGTCGGCATGGAATTCCACGGACTTGGTGGCGAGTCGGGCCGCCATGCGCGGCAGGAAGGCCGGGGCGACCCGCCGGTCGATCAGCACGGTCTCGGCCGCATTGCATGTCGACGGGCGCTGGCACTTGGCGTTGAAGACGATCTCCTCGGCCATCGCCAGATCGGCGGCGGCGTGCACGTACACGTGGCAGACGCCCTTGTAGTGCTTGATCACCGGCACCTTGCTGCACTCGGTGACCGCACGGATCAATCCCTCACCGCCCCGGGGCATGCACAGATCCACGTACTGGGTCAGCGACAGGAGTGCCGGGATGGCCTCGCGATCGGCGGTGGGCACCACCTGGATCGCATGGGCCGGAAAGTGTGGGAGGACCGCGCGCGCCGCTGTGATCAGGGTCTCGGCGATGAGTCGGTTGGAATTCAGCGCCTCCTTGCCACCCCGGAGGATCGTGGCATTGCCGGTCTTGAAGCACAGCGACGCCGCGTCGGCGGTCACGTTGGGACGGGATTCATAGATGATCACCACCACGCCGATCGGGGTGCTGATCTTGCGCAGGCGGAGGCCGTTCGGGCGCTCACGGGTGTCGAGCACCCGGCCGAGGACGTCGGGCAGAGCGGCCACCTCACGCAAGCCCTGGGCCATGGCGGTGATGCGTTCGGGGTTCAGGGCCAGGCGATCCATCATCGCGCCGGTCAACCCCAGGCTCCGACCGACCTCCAGATCCAGTGCATTGGCCTGGAGCAACGCCGGGGCCGCCGCCACCAATCCATCGGCCATCGCCCGAAGGCAGTGATTCTTCTCGTCGGCCGACAAACGGGCCAATTCACGCGAGGCCGCCTTGGCCCGTCGCCCCAATTCCACCATGTCCTCCATCAGCGCCATCCGTCGACCCTATCCCGACTTCCGCAACAGGGCTAGGTCGGTCCATGCGGTTTTGAACCGCCGGCCTGAGGCGGATGATCGATCGGCAACGCGACTCGGACCGCACGACGACCAGCCCATTCGGTGCCTCCGCGAGGCTACCAGGTTCCGAGCGGGCTGGCCGGCAACGCGCGGCCTTCGGGCCACACTACATAGACCGTTTGATGGGAAGCCGCCCAAGCCGCCCGAAAGGCCGGCAGCGGAAACTCCCGACGAACGCGACTCAACCGAACCCCGGGATCGTTGACCGTCACGGTGTCGGGCGAAAGGCCACACACCACGATCAGGTGTCCGTCTCCGGGTTCGGGTTTCGGAGCGCCCTTGAGGACGGCATACGACACCGACGCCGCCACCGGGATCCCGGCCTCCAACAAGGACCCGATATCGGCGATTCCCGACAGGCGGATGGCGGCCGCCTGGAGGCCGGGGCGACTTCCGGCAAAGGCCGCGTTGAACGCCCAATTGCCGGTTCCGGGCCACCCGGGATCGAACACCCCCGCCGCCACCGTCCGCACATCGAGATCCCATTCGGCCCTCCCGGATCGCTCTCCCCAGAAAGCCATGAGCATTGCCAAGCTGGTCGGACTGCACCATCGGGTCACCCCTTCGGGATAGTCGGCCTGGGATTTTCGTGGAACCTCCAGCACCCGTGCTCCCCGCGGAACACTTTCCGCGGTCGAAGCCCCCCCCACGGTGGGCGACCACAGCGCCAGATCCATCCGCTTGAAGACGGCCGGAGTCTGGGACGGATTTGAAAAGCGCACCCTCAGCCTCACCGCCGAAGCCGACTCCCCGAGCCAGAGCGTGTCGGTGTCCACCCGACCCGACCCGTCTTTCTGCCCGCGCACACTGGTGCGACGGGCGGGAGCGGCGTTGGTGGACCAATGGCCGAAATGCCACCAGCGGCCCTGGCCGGTTGTGGTCATCACCTGCGCTTCGATCTGGAGATCGGTGGGGGTGCGGAGATTCCACGACACCACCAGTTCACGGAATGGCATCGGCGAGGTCCACTCGGGCGAGACCCAAGCCGACGACTTGGGAGACTCGCGTTCAAAGCGGCTGAACTCCGTCACGGAAACCCAGCGGGCATCGGCCCAGGCCGCCAGCGACCCGAGCATCCCCCAACCCCATCGGAACCGCAGAACCATGGCCCGAGTGTGGGGATCGGACCGGGAATGTCGCCCACCGAGTTGCGACCCCGCGATCGGATCGACGTTTTTGGGAACCCGGCGGATCCGATCCCGTCGGATGGCTGGGCGGCTCGTTGCCTCGCCCCTTTTGCCATTGCAGGCCTGCACCCCCCAGGCGTTGTATTCGACAACAATTCCCGGGATTCCCGACATGAAACCTTCCCCGTTGCCCCGTGTCTCGCGGTTCGCCTTCACCTTGATCGAGCTGCTGGTGGTGGTGGCCATCATCGCCATTCTCGCCGGGATGCTTCTGCCGGCCTTGGCCAAGGGGAAGACCAAGGCCTTGCAAGCCCGCTGCACCTCGAACCTCCGGCAGATCGGGATGACCTTCGCCATGTACACCGGCGATTCGCGGGACCAGTTCCCCTACTCCGGGCGCGATTGGCCCCAGATGGGCTTTGTGGATTTCCTCAAGCTGATGGACCCCTACATCAGCACCAACGCCCGGTCTTTCTACTTTTGCCCTTCCGAGAAGGGGCGGGGTTTCAACTTGGAGTGGACGATGGCCAACAACTATCCGATCAAGACCAACGAGTTGCTCTTCCCCTGCTCGTACTATTACTACAACCAATTCTACCACAACAACGACAGTTCGGCCCTGCAAGTCCGCAAAGTCTCCGAGGTGATGTCTCCGACCAAGAAAGCCATCTCGCCGTGTTTCTCGAGCAACAAGGGCAAGTGGAACGACATCTACAAGGGCACCGGTGCCGCGGCCCACGGCCCCCGGGGCATGTCGTTGCTCTTCGTCGACGGCCACAGCGAGTTTGCGATGTACGACCGGCTGAATGCGCCGTTCAAAGACGGCGCCAAGCTCATTTACAATCTGGATTGGACGGTGGGCGGACTGGCCGGTGAAGACTTGAAGTAGGCCCGCGGAGCCCGTGGTTTTCCACCGCCGCCGACTGGCGAAACGCCGGGAATCGGTGAATGCTTCGGCCTCGGTCCGCCAGTTGACGGGCCGTGGTCCATGCCGATCACCGATCACATTCGCAACAAGCTTTCCACCGTGCCGCACCGTCCCGGTGTGTACCTGCACAAGGACCGTTTCGGCACGGTGATCTACATCGGCAAGGCGCGCGACCTGCGCAAGCGCGTGTCGCAGTACTTCCACCCGTCCCGGCGCATGGGCTGGGATCTCAAGTTCAATGCGCTCGTCGATGCCGTCCATGACTTCGACTGGCACACGGTCAAGAACGAGGCCGAGTCGTTGCTGTTGGAAAGCCGGCTCATCAAGGAGTTTCAGCCGCGCTTCAACATCGATCTCAAGGACGACAAGCGATTCCTGCTGCTGAAGGTCAACCTCAACGATCCGATCCCGCGATTCACCCTCACCCGCCTGCGCAAAGACGATGGTTGTCTCTACTTCGGTCCGTTCGCTCATTCCGGCAGCGTCCGCAGGGCCCTGACCCTCATGCGTCGGAAATTCAAACTCCGGGGCTGCCGGCCGCTGCACCCCAACGAGTCGGATTACCGTCACTGCCTCTACGGAAACCTCCAGCACTGCACGGCCCCGTGCATCGGCAATGTGACCCGGGAGCAGTATCTCGAGCAGGTCCGCGCCGGGATCGGCTTCCTCGAGGGGCACACCGAGGAGTTGCGCAGCGAACTCGAGAGCGAGATGCGCAAGGCCGCGGCCAACCTGGAGTTCGAGAAGGCAGCCCAACTGCGCGACGCCTTGGAAGACCTCAAACGCACCACGCTCAAGACCGAGAAATTCGAGCGCATTCCCTACACCCTGCCCGTGGCCGTGCACCCGGAATCCGACCTGCGCGAACTGGGTCGACTGTTGGGGTTGGCCGAGCCTCCGGCCCGGATCGAGGGGTTCGACATCTCCAACATCAGCGGCACCTTCATCGTCTCCTCGATGGTCAGCTTCTGGCATGGGCGCCCCGACCGGTCCAACTACCGGCGCTTCCGCATGAAGACGGTGCGGAC
>JAIXXC010000175.1 GCA_027490985.1 Verrucomicrobiales bacterium | reverse complement strand
TTGGGCCAGTTCGTCGGGCGTCACCAGATCGGTCTTGTTGAGCACGATGCGGTCGGCGAAGGCGATCTGCTGCTTGGCCTCGGGGGCGTCGTGGAGGTGCAGGGAGATGTGCTTGGCGTCGACGAGGGTGACGATGCCGTCGAGGCGGAAGCTCTCCTTGATCTCGTCGTCGCTGAAGAAGGTCTGCGCGACGGGGCCCGGATCGGCGAGGCCGGTGGTCTCGACCAGCACGTAGTCGAACTTGTTCCGGCGCTTCATCAACTGACCGAGGATCCGGATGAGGTCGCCCCGGACGGTGCAGCAGAGGCACCCGTTGTTCATCTCGAAGATCTCCTCGTCGGCCTGGATGACGAGTTCGTTGTCGATGCCGATCTCGCCGAATTCGTTCTCGATCACGGCGATGCGCTTGCCGTGGTTGGCGGTCAGGATGCGGTTCAGGAGCGTCGTCTTGCCGGCGCCGAGAAAGCCGGTGAGGACGGTCACCGGGATGCGCGTGTCGTTGTGTTCGGCCATATAGAGTGAACCTACCTTGCTGGAAGGTTCTCCCTAAGGCAAATGCGGCGGTGGATCCTTCGCCAACGGATCACCCCCGATCGGCTCCGCGTTCAGGGACAAGACAAAGGCCCTGGACGCGTTGCATCCAGGGCCTTGGCACGGGTCACCGACCCTCCGGTCACTTGCCCGGAGGCTTCGGCGGCAGCAGGCCGAGGATGTCCTGCTGCTTGAGGTACCACTCCCGCAAGGTCCGCGAGAGCATGGAGTCCTTGAAGTCCTTGAAATTGGCGATGTTCAAGGCGCCATCGATATCCTCCTTCAGGGCCTTGTTCAGGTCGCCCTTGGCGTCGGTGGCCCAGCCGCGGTAGGTGCCGGTCTTGTCGTTGAGCATCTTGGCCGCGGCCATGCGGACCTCGGGCTCGTAGCGGAAGTCGACGACCTCCACGAGGCTCTTGTCCACCTTGCCCTTGAGCCGCTTGGTCTCGTCCTTGGCGGTGAGCACCAGGCGGGCGGCATCGATGATGCGCTGCTCCACCTTGGCGGTGATGTCGCCGTCTTCGAGACTCTCCTGGGCCACGATGCCCAGATCGCGTGGCGCATTCTCCAGACGGGCGCACACCTGCTTGACCAGCTCCTTCTCGAACTCGCGGAAGAACTTCTCACCCCGCTTGAGGATCAACTCCTTCTCGGCGGCGCTGAAGGCGTATTTCTTTTCATCGAGGCCGACGAAGTTGGTGTAGGCCGGCGCTTCGAGCAGCTTGCGCAGGCGGGCCATGAGGTTGGCTTCGCTGACCTTGTCGGCGGTCGGGATTCCCTTGGGGGCGTCCTTGAGTTCGAGCTTCAGGTCCAGGGGCAGGAAGCTGAACAGGGCGCGATCCACGCCGCCGATGCGCTCGATCTGATCGTTCAGGTCCTTCCAGTGGGCCTTGGCCCGATCCTTCTGGTTGAGCTCGCCGATGAAGTCGAACTGGTTCTCCACCCGCAGCGACCGGGCCGAGGAGCGGAACCATGAGAGCATCGAGGCGAAGTGGCTGGCCGTTTGCGCGGCGTAGCGGGTGGGCGAGAGGTTCACCTCGGCGATGGGCGTGGCATCCCGCGAATCGCGCGGTGCCTTGGCCGCGATGAAGGTCTCGATGAGGCTGTTGGGGAGCAGGCGGATGTCGTCGGCCAATTGCGAATAAGCACCCACCACGGGCTCGACGCCTTCGTCGAAGCGCTGCAGGTCGCCATAGGTACCGACCAGTTCGTCGGATCCGAAGAGCATCTTCTTGTCGCGCGGCTCCTGCCCCCCGAAATACCCCCATTGGATGGTGGCCTTGTCGTGCGGCAGCGGCTCCTTGCGGGTGCGGATGAACCAACCCACCTGCACGGCCGACTTGAAGACCGTGTACTCCATGATGGACGACGAGGCGAAGTGGTTGGTGTAGGCGTCGAGACTCTGCCCGGTGACGTAGGCCTGGAACCACTCGTCGATTTGCTGGCGGCTCATGTTGGCCGAGACGCTGCCGGCGAAGTTGTGGCGCAGGCCGAGCACGTGGCCCACCTCGTGAGCCACCACCTCGCGCACATAGTCTTGCGAGGCCCGCAACGCACCGGCATCCGTCAGGGTTTCATTGGAGAGCAGGTCTTCCAGGCCCTGGGCGTACTGGTGGGCGAACTCCACCGACTGCATGTGGCAGAGGCCGTTGGCCGTCATCCAGGGGAAGCCCTGCGCGGCCTCGCCACCGACGGCGTCGGCGGTGAGCTTCTTCTTGTCGACGACGAGGTCGCGCATCGAACGCAACAGGGCTCGGGCGCGGGCCTTGCCGCTCAGGGCGAACACGCTGGTCATGTAGGCCTGACCGTGCTCCGACTGGCCGGTGCGCGGGTCGATGAGGATGTCGGCGTAGGCGAAGCCGGCGTTGTCCCAGGGCACCCACTGCACGATGTTGTAGCGCGGATCGGGGGCGGTGACGCCGGCCGGGGCCTTCTCGGCCTTCACCACGTTGGTGCCGAAGGCGCGGTTCCAATACAGGATACCATCCTTCACGGCCTCGACGTAGTCGGCCGGGGTGTTGGCGCTGTAATGAAAGACCACCGGCTTGGAGAGGTCGAAGCGGGCCATCTGGGGCGACGGCCGGCCGGTGCTCTCCTCCAACCGGGCCTGGGTCTCGAAGAAGCGAGAGTACCGCAAATCGGACGCCGGGGCCTCCTTGCCCTTGTAGACGCCGGCCTCATAGGGCGTGAAGAAGTAGCGCACCTCGAAGCGCTGCTCGACGTTGGCCATGGCCTCGCGGTCGCGGACCTGGACGCTCTGGCGGATCGCCAATTGGTTGTCGAGCTTCTCGGCCTGGAACACGCGCGACTGCGGGATTTCGAGAGACTCATCGCGCGACATCGGATTGAAGCCACGGCCCTGGCCGTACCAGATCTCGGTGTAGAGCCGGCGCATGCCCCGGTTGAAGTCGATGACCACCTTGGTGGCGTCCTGCTCGACGATGGGGAATGTGGTCAGGATGCGCCGTGCGGGCAGGTCCTTGGTGACCACCAGGCCATCGGTCGCTTCGTACAGATCGACGCCATCGTGGAAGAGCTCGAACTTCACGATCTTGCCGGACAAGCCCGTGGAGGTCGCGGCCAGCGACTGCGGGATGCGGGAGGCCGACATCAGGTGCTCCTTGCCGAACACGGTGCGCGGCAGGACCAGCGTGTTGTTGGTGCCCACGCTGATTTCCAGGGTCGCCTTCTTGGCGGCGGTCTGAGCGCTGAGGGATTGGGGGGATCCGACGACCGCGCTCAGCAGGATCGCCGAGAGCAGCGGTGCGAGACGGGAACGAACGTCTGGGAGGAGCATATCCGGATTCAGTTCTGGTGGAGGGAGTTCGAATTCAGGTGGCGTCAACCTGACACCAAATCGTCACCTGTCTCCAGAATATCCGTGGGTCGGGTATGCGATGCACCGGGAGCGATTCGACGGCCCTCAGCGGAGGGACTGCAAAGACTCGTCCAACCGCTTGGGTGACACGGGCACCGCAGTGCCCAATTCCTGGGCGAAGAGCGACACCTTGAATTCCTCGAGCAACCACCGGAACCCCTCCACACGCCGGGCGGCGTCGGGGATCGGCGGCGGGGTGGCCCGCAAACGGGCCAGCGCCGCCTGATAGGGCGCGACCGCCTTGGCCCGTTCGGCATCCTTGACCGGATTGTTGGCCGCCCGCTCGGCCCGCAGGGTCAGCGCCTTGAGGTACCGGGGCAGGTGGCGCAGCGTCTCGAACTCGACGCCGTCCAGAAACGCCGGGGGCATGAGTGCCGCCAACTCCTCGGCCAGGGTGGCGGGACGACCCGAGCCGGACGTCCCGGGGGCGGCGGAACCACCCGGCGCCTTGCCGGCCGATGGGGCGGCGACCAGGAGCGAGCCCAATTGACTCAAATCGTTGAGGGTCCGGGTCTTGGGAGGCAGGGCCTTGACCGGGGCGGGCAAGCCGATGCGGGCACGGGCCAGTTGGAGACCCTGAAGGACGAGGGCCAACTGGTCCATGAATCGGGGAACAAGCCCCTCGATCCGCTCCCGACCCCGGGTGACCGCGGCCTCGAAGGACACGGGGTTCAGCGCCTCGGGCAGGTCGGCCGGAAGGAGGTGGCGCAGCAGGTGTCGGAGGGCGCTCTCCCGCAGTTCCGAGAGCGATCCGAGGGGCGCATAGGCGGCCTCGAACCGGGCCAGCGCGCGCAACTCCTTCTCCACCCAACCCAGATCCTTGGAGAGCGCCAGTTCGACCAGGCGCTGGAAGCCCGGCAGGGAGGCCGATTGGCGCGCCTCGCGGGTGCGGAAGAGGCGGACATTCACGGCGGCACCCTCCCGTTCGAGGCCGGGCCAAGCCATCACGGGAAACACCGGATCATCGACCACCGTGAGGCGCTCGGGCAATTCACCGCAGCTCCAGGTGGTCATGGCCGGGCGTTCCCAACGCCGCACCGCCTCCTTCCAAGCCGGCGGATCGCCGACCGGTTTCGGCGCCGCCAGAGGCAGACGGGCGCGAACCTCCTGAAGATCGCGGCCGGCCACGAGCGTCCGGCGATCGGACCCCAGCAACTCGAAGCGGAGCTTGAGGTGGGCGGGCACCGCATCGGCATCCCAGGCGTCGTCGGGCACCGGCACGCCGTAGCGCCGGGTGAGGAAGCGGGCGAGGTCGGCGAAGAACGAGCCCCCCTGGGGTTGGAACTCGGCCACGATCTCCGGAACCTTGGGCGGAAAGGGCATCAATTCGCGCCGCAACGATTTGGGCAGCGCCCGCAACAACTCCTCGATCTTGGCCTCGCGCAGACCGGGCACGGCCCATTCCAGCACCGCTGCCGGGGCCCGCTGGGCCAATGGGGCCGGCAATTGCACCGTGACCCCGTCATGGGCTTCGCCCGGCGCGTAGGCATAGACCAGAGGCACCACCTGACCATCCACCGTGACGCTGTCGGGGAAGACGGTCTCGTCGAGATGCAGATCCTTGCCGCCGGTGATCTCCCGTTCGATCGCACAGAGATATCCGGTCTCGGTGTGATCGCGCAGCAGGCGATGCAACTCGTGCAGCGAGGAGACGTTGTCCAGATGCCGGCTGTAGAACTCGAAGAAGGCCTGGTCGAGGTCGACCGAGGTGCGTCGGAGGCGGGTCTGCCAGTTCTCCACCTTTTCGCGCAAGGCCCGGTTGGCGGCCATGAACCGGGGTTCGGCCGAAGGGGCGGCCGTCTGCAGGGCCCGCTTCACCGCCCGTTCGTCGTCGCCATCGAAGTCGTCGTTCCGCCCGGAGAGGGCTGGCGGCAGCAGATCGTCTTCGACCAGCGCCGAGCGGATGAAGATCGCCGTGGCCTCGCGGGGCGCGAGGTTGCCGTAGGCCACCTTGCGGGCAAAGACCTCCAACCCATGGAAGGTGGTCTTCTCTTCGACCAACACCCGGCCCGCACTGGCGCTCCAGTGGGGGTTCTGGTGGGTCACTTTGCAGAGGTGCGGGGCCAGTCGGACGATCCACTGCGGGTCGATGGCGGCCAGCGTCCGGGCGAAGAGCTGGGAGGTCTCGACGATCTCGCCGCACACCATCCACGCGGGCTGTCGGGTCTTCTCGGGCTTGGCCGCGGCCTGCCCCGCGGGGGGTGGTCGACGCTCCTGCCTCGGCGAACGCTCGGGCCGGTCGTACAGCACCGACCCCGGAAACACCGACACCATGCGGTTGCCGACGCCCTTGTACACATTGCGTTCCTGGCGGACGGCCACGTGACCCAGCAGACCGGCCAAGATGCAGCGATGGACCGCGTCTTCCTCGGCCGGGCGCTCGTTGAGCTTCACGCCGTCGAGGTCTTCCAAGGCCCCCTGCAATTGCCCATGCAAGTCCTGCCATTCGCGCATGCGGAGGTAGGAGAGGAAGTGCTGGCGGCAGAACTTGCGCCGCGCCCCCTGGGTGCGCAGCGACTCCCACTGGTCATGCACGCCATTCCACAACCCGAGCAGCGACAGGAAGTCGGACTGCGAATGCATGAAGCGCCGGTGAGCCTTGTCGGCCGCCTCGCGCTGGTCGAGCGGGCGCTCGCGCGGATCCTGGATGCTGAGGCCGGCGGCGATGATGAGGAGCTCTCGGCCCGCGTGCTCGGTCTGCGCCTGCAGAAGCATTCGTCCCAACGTGGGATCGATGGGCAACCGGGCCAAGTCACGGCCCAAGGGCGTCAATTCGCGCTGGTCGTCGAGGGCGCCCAATTCCTGCAACAGCGAATAGCCCCCGCTGATGGCCATCGGAGCCGGCGGGTTGAGGAACGGGAAGGTCTCGATGTCGCCCAGGCGCGAGGCCTTCATGCGCAGGATGACCTCGGCCAGATTGGCCCGCTGGATCTCGGGCTGGGTGAACGGAGAGCGCTCTTCGAAGTCCTCCTCGGAATAGAGTCGGATGCACACGCCCGCCTCGACACGGCCGGCCCGTCCCTTGCGCTGATTGGCGCTGCTTTGGGACACCGCCTCGACCGGCAACCGACGGGTGCGGGTGCGGGCGTTGTAGCGGCTCATGCGCACCAGACCGGAGTCGATCACGAAGCGGATGCCCGGGATGGTCAGCGAGGTCTCGGCGATGTTGGTGGCGATGACCACCTTGCGCCGGGACGACGGACTGAAGACCTGCTGCTGATCGCCGGAGCTGAGGCGGCCAAAGAGCGGGACCACCTGCGCCTCGGAACCCAAACGCCCCTCGACCAGGTCGGCGCATTCGCGGATGTCCCGTTCGCCGGGCAGGAAGATGAGCACGTCTCCGCCGCCGGTCTCATAGAACAGCCGCTCGCATTCGCGGGCGGCCGCATCCACGAAATCGGTGTCGGCCGGATCCGACGACGCACCCTCTCCTCCCGGAGGCCGATACTCGACCTCGACGGGAAACGTGCGCCCGGAGACTTCGATGATCGGGGCGTCGTTGAAGGCCTTCGAAAAGGCCGCCGTGTCGATGGTGGCCGAGGTGATGATGACCTTCAGGTCGGGACGCTGGGCCAGCAGGTTCTTGAGGTGCCCGAGCAGGAAATCGATGTTCAACGAGCGCTCGTGGGCCTCGTCGATGATGATGGCCTCGTATTCGGCGAGGGTCGGATCGCCCTGCACCTCGGCCAGCAGCATACCGTCGGTCATCAGCTTGATGACCGTGTCGGAACCCGATCGGTCGTCGAAGCGGATCTTGCAACCCACCTCGCGACCCCAGGACACATCGAGCTCCTCGGCGATGCGTCGTGAGATGGACAGCGCGGCCACGCGGCGCGGCTGGGTGCAACCGATCATGGCCCGGGCCCCGAGCCCGGCCTCCAGGCACATCTTGGGGATCTGGGTCGTCTTGCCCGAGCCGGTCTCGCCGGCGATGACCACCACCGGATGGGCGCGGATCGCGGCCACGATGTCGTCCTTGCGGGCCGAGATGGGCAGGCCCGGCGGGTATTGCGGGCGAGGCATCGTCTGCGCCCGGAGTTCCCGCCGCTCGATCGAGGCCCGCGCCTGTTCCATCAGGCGGTCCAGCGGATGGGGGCCGTCGCCCACGGGGCGCCCGTCGCGCACCCATCGGGCCGCACGCGCGCCCAGCCGGACCCAGTCCGACAGCATGCAGCGCGGCAGCAGTTGCCGGAGTTCATCGATGCGCGGGTCGGTCATGCGTTCGGGGCGCAGAGCATGCGACAAGCCCGGCCCATGGCAACGCCGGGAATGACAGTCCGTATCGGGCGCGGGTCGTCGATGGCAAGGGACGCTTGAACCCGGGCAAAACCGGAGAAGCCCCGGACTCGGCGCCTTCTAGTTTCCCCGCCGGCAGGGTCGAGCCTCGCCGGTCACCGGCCGGGCACGCGACCGAGCCCGCCTCACACCACCCCAACCCGTCGCCCATCCATGCTCCCCAAATACAAAGTCACCTACGACATCGACCCGCACGGCAAGATGCCCGCGTCGCATTTCACCACCGACGACCCGGTGACCTGCGAGACCTTCCTGACCGATCTGCTGGACCGCAAACTGCACATCCGGGAGATCGCCCACGAGGGCGTGGCCCTGCCCTCCAACCAGTTCGACGCGATGATCCGATCGGCCGTGCTGCAACTGGCCTCGCGCCATGTGTGCACCTCGCTGAAGATCTCCACCGACGACGCCCACGTCCGCTTCGGGTTGCCCGCCTGAGCACGGGGCTCCATGCGGAGGGGTGCTCTCCCGAGGGCTCGTCCGACCGGACACCACCGATCTCCGGTGATGCCCGGAGTGATCGACCATTGATGTCGGGGGCGGAGGCGGTTCACGCTGAAGCCCACAACCGACCCTCATGAGCCGCACCCCGCCCGCCTCCGCCCCGAGCCTCCCCTCCAACTCCAGCGCCCTCGCTGCGGCCGTGGACGCGGCCCATCAGGCCGGCGCTTTGATGAAGCAGCACCTGCGCCGGGCCAAGCAGGTCAACGAGTCGCACCAGCACGACATCAAGCTCGAGCTGGACGTCCGGTGCCAGAAGCTCATCACCCGGGTGCTGGCCCGGGCCTTCCCCGCGATTCCCGTTCTGGGCGAAGAGGGCATCGATGCCGCCAGCGAGCAGGCGGTGGCCCGCTGGGTGGTGGATCCCATCGATGGCACGGTGAACTTCGCTTACGGCATCCCGCATGCCGCGGTGAGCATCGCCTTGCAGGTGCGCACGGCCGACGGATTCCGGAGCGAGGTCGGCGTGGTGTACGACCCCTTCATGGATGATCTGTGGACGGCCATCCGCGGCAAGCCCGCCCGGCTCAACGGTCGCATCACCCGAGTGAGCACCCGCCCCCGGTTGGATGAATCCATCGTCTCGCTCGGCTTCGCCAAGAGTCAGGACAGCCTCAAAGCGGCACAGGCCGACTTCCTCGAACTCACCCACCGGGTGCGCAAGATCCGCATCATGGGTTCGGCCGCGCTGGCCCTCACCTACGTGGCCTGCGGGCGCTTCGATGCCTATGTCGAGGCCGGGGTGCGCCTCTGGGACATCGCCGCGGGTGGGCTGATCGTCGAATGTGCCGGTGGCTCGTTTGTCACACAGGCTCTGCCCGGGGAACACCGCTATGGTCTGATCGCCAGCAACGGGCTCATCCACGATCAGATTCCGCATGCGCGCGCGTCGGGCGCAAAGTCGAAACCCGTCGGCCCCAAGGGCGGATCGAAGACGCCGTCCCGCTCCCGGTCGTGATTCACCCCGAATCCGATCGAGATCAGGCCCAGTCGTAATTGAAGCTGATGCTGATGCGCTCGGCCTTGAGGGGATTGGCGGGCACCTCGTGGCGCAGCCAGCTCTCGAAAAGCGTCACGCTGCCCGCGGTGGCGGGATAGGTCACAGAGCGCCGGGATCGCGCCCCGCCCTCGGCCGAGACCGGCGGGGCGGCCATCAGCTTGCTCATCCGGGGATCCTCGAACTTCAGACCGGCGCAACCCTTCGGCGTGGCGACATAATAGGTGCCACTGACCACCGAATTGGGGTGCAGGTGCAGGCTGTGGGTCACGCCCTGGGGCATGATGTTGATCCAGCAGTCGGACATCTTCAGCCCGCCGCCACCCAGATCCCACTCCAAGGATTTGGCGTAGGCGCGGACGTGCCGGTCGATCAGACGCTCCAACTCCATGAAGGTGGAGGAGACGGTGTGCATGCGGTCGATGGACCCGTAGGACGTGTACCCACCGGGATAGTTCTTCTTGGACCACTTGCGCCCGGCGTCGTCGAACTCGCGGAACTGGTGGCATTCCTTGAGCAGTTCGCGATTGAACGCGGCTCCATTGGGGCGCAGTCGCGCGCTGTAGATGAACGTGGGAAACCAGGCTTCGATCCGTTTCACGGCGAGCAGCCTGCCTCAGGGCTCCGCACGATGAAACCTTTTCAGGCCCTCGACCGTCAGTCAGTCTGACGATCCGATCATGCGCCCGGGTATCGCCCTTTTCATCTTGGCTCTCAGCTGGTCTCTGAAGGCGGCGCCTGCAACCGTCCACTGGAGCTTTGCGCCCGTTTCGGATCCGGAACTTCCCCGCGTTAAGGATATCAATTGGCCCACCCGCTCCGTGGACCGGTTCATCCTGGCTCGACTGGAGTCGGCCCAGCTCAAACCGGTGCGTGCGGCTTCTCCGCGGGAGTGGCTCCGACGCGCCAGCTTCGACCTGACCGGGTTGCCGCCGACTCCGGAGCAGATCGCGCACTTCCAACCCGATGAAACCGGCCTCGTGCCCGAATCCCGGTACGCCGAGCAGGTCGACGAGTGGCTTTCGAGCCCGACCTTCGGGCAACGCTGGGCCCGGCATTGGCTCGATGTCGCGCGATTCGGTGAAAGCGCCGGCAAGGAGCGCAACCACCTGTTTCCCGAGGCGTGGCGGTATCGCGACTGGGTGGTCGATGCCTTCAACCACGACAAACCCTACCGGGATTTCATCCGGGAGCAGATCGCCGGCGACCTGCTGGCCCAGACGGCCCCGCCTTCCGACCGGGATGCCCTGATCGTCGCCACCGGCTTCCTGGCGATCGGCACCAAGGGACTCAACGAAGGGCGGCGCGAACAGTTCTTGGCGGATTTGGTGGACGAACAGATCGACACCACCACCCGGGCGATCCTCGGCCTGACCGTGGCCTGCGCACGCTGCCACGACCACAAGTCCGACCCCGTCTCGCAACGCGATTACTACGCCCTGGCCGGGATCTTCCGCAGCACCGAGACGTGCTATGGCACCACCGGCGACCAGGCCCGCAACCGACAACCCTCCACCCTGATTCCCCTGGATCGGGCTGCCCGTGCCGAACTGGCCCTGCAACCCGTGCCAGGCGCCCCGGCCCGCAAACGCTCCGGCCCGCGCGGCGCGCCCCTCGAGATCCCCGACCATCGGGCCACCCAGGCAAGGGCCATGGGTGTGCGGGAAGGACGACCCGAGGACGCATTCTTCCTGATCCGGGGCGAGGTGACCCAGCGCGGCAGCCGCATCGCCCGGGCCCTGCCGGCATCGATCGGCCCGGTTCCCGTCGGCCCGATCCCCGCCACGGAAAGCGGTCGGCTTCAACTGGCCGACGGGTTGACCCACCCCGACCATCCGTTGACCGCCCGCGTGGCGGTCAACCGCGTCTGGCAGCACCTCTTCGGTCGCGGTCTGGTGACCTCACCGGATGACTTCGGCCTCGGCGGCCAACGCCCCAGTCACCCGGAATTGCTCGACCACCTGGCGCGGCGATTCCAGGCCAGCGGCGGGTCCACCAAGGCTCTCATTCGGGAACTGGTGCTGAGCCGAACCTACCGCCTGTCGTCCGAAGCCGACGCCCGGGGCCTGGAGATCGACCCCGACGACACCCTGCTCTGGCGCGCCCGCCCCCGCCGGCTCGACGCCGAGAGCCTCCGGGACGCGATGCTCAGCGCGGCGGGTACCCTGGATCCGACCCCCCTTCACGGTTCACTGGTCGCCCAGCTCGGAGAGGCCCCGTTCGTCAGCCGGTACTTCAGCGGCCGCTCGGCCGAACGCATGAACCGGCGGAGCCTCTACCTGCCGGTCATTCGCGACGCCACGCCCGACGCGCTCGAAGTATTCGATGTCGCCGAATCCAGCCTGGTGGTGGCCCAGCGGGACGAGACCCTGGTACCCACCCAGGCGCTGTTCCTCATGAACAGCCCGTTCGCCCAAGCGCAGTCCCAAGCCTTCGCCCAGCGGCTGCTCCGGGAGGCCGGCGACGACGCGGGGCGCATCGAAAGGGCCTACCAGTGGGCGCTGTCGCGCGATCCGGAACCTCGGGAGCAGGCCCGCGCCTTGCAATTCATCCGGCAAGAGACCCTCGCTCGGGACACCCGCTCCGGCCGGCCCGCCGGGCGCGACGTCGCCTGGGCACTGTTCACCCAATCCCTCTTCGCCTGCGCCGAATTCCGCCAACTGCCCTGACCCATGAACGCGCCCGATGCCACCCCCCTTCCGACCGCGCTCCCCTGGACCCGACGGCACCTGCTGAAGACCGCGGCCGCCGGCTTCGGATGGATGGCCTTCAGCGGCCTGGCCGCCACGGGATCGGCTGAGAACGGGTCCAATCCCGGCTCGGACAACGGCTCGAACTCCGGCGCCCACCACCCCCTCGGCCACCATCGACCCCGCGCCCGGCGGGTGATCTTCCTGTGCATGCAGGGCGGCCCCTCCCATCAGGACACCTTCGACTACAAGCCGCGACTGCGGGTCGACCACGGCAAGCCCGGCCCCGCCCGCGGCAAGGGCACCCAACTCATCGGATCGCCCTTCACCTTCCGGCGGCACGGACACTCCGGATTGTGGATGAGCGAGGTGTTCCCGCACCTCGCCGGACAGGCCGACCGGCTCTGCATGATCCACTCCATGCGGACCGACATCCCCAACCACCCGCAGGCCTTCACGCAGCTGCATACCGGCAGCGCCCGATTCGTGCGGCCCTCGATGGGTTCATGGGTCCTCTACGGATTGGGGAACATCAACGACAACCTGCCCGGGTTCATCAGCATCAGCCCTCCGAACCAGTTGGGTGCGGCCAACTATGGCAGCGCGTTCCTGCCGGCCGTCTACCAGGGGACGCGGATCGGAGTCGGACGCGAGGGATCCGCCGACTCGGGCATGAGCCATGTCACCCGGCCCCAGCTCACCACGGGCCAACAACGACGCCAATTGGACCTGATCCAGGCCATGAACCGGGACCGGATGACCTCCCTCGCCCCGGAACCCGGCGGCACCCTCGAGGCGGCCATCGAAGCGGGTGAATTGGCCTTCCGCATGCAGGCGGAGGTCCCGGATCTGCTCGATCTTTCGCGGGAAAGCGCGGCCACTCGGGCCTTGTATGGCGTGGGCGAAGCCGGCGTCGACGGGTTCGCTCGACAATGCCTGCTGGCCCGGCGTTTCGCCGAGGCCGGGGCCCGATTCATCGAGGTCAATCTGGGTGGCTGGGACCAGCACCGGAACCTCGAAGCCTCGCTGCGCAAGAATGCCCGGGCCCTCGACCGCCCCGCCGCCGCCCTCCTGCAAGACCTCGCCGCCCGCGGGCTGCTCGACGACACCCTGGTGCTTTGGGGAGGCGAGTTCGGCCGCACCGCCGACAGCCGTCAGCAGGACGGCCGCGACCACAATCATCACGGGTTCACCGTGTGGATGGCGGGCGGAGGCGTCCGCGGCGGGTTGGCCTATGGAGCCACCGACGAGCACGGATCCAAGGCGGTCGAGAACCCCGTCCACATCCACGACCTCCACGCCACCCTGCTCCACTGCCTGGGCCTCGACCACGAACGTCTGACCTACCGCTACGGCGGCCGAGACCACCGGCTCACCGACGTCCACGGCTCCGTCGTCCGCGCCCTGCTCAGCTGAGGGGTTACGCCCCACCTCCCCGACTCGGACCCAACTCCAAGCCTTGGAACACCTTGGATCCGGGCCAGGACCTGGGCACGCCCGAGAAATGCCCCGCGGAAAAACCTGTTGCTGGAGAATCCCCAACCGGTAGGCTCGCCATCCCTGCAGGTGATTTTCACCTGTGGGCCACGGCCTTAAACCGGCCCGACGCAAGTGCGTGGGGTGGCCACAATCGTACCCAACTGAATAATCCGGCCCTTCCGCCGGATGGGAACTTCAGCCGCACCCTGTGCGAGCGTTGTCGCCCAACACCAGGAAGTAGTGTCAACACCATGAGCACCATCGGAATCAAGGAACTCCTCGAAGCAGGCGTTCATTTCGGCCATCAGACCCGTCGCTGGAACCCCAAGATGAAGCGCTTCATCTTCGAGGCCCGCAACGGCATCCACGTCATCGACCTGTCCAAGACGGTCGGCCAGATCGAAGAGGCCTGCAAGTTCCTGTCCGCCACCGCGGCCAAGGGCGGCAACATCCTCTTCGTGGGCACCAAGAAGCAGGCCCAGGAAGCCGTCAAGGAGTCGGCCAAGGCCTGTGGACAACCTTTCGTCACCGAGCGCTGGCTCGGCGGCACCCTGACCAACCTCAAGACCGTCAAGCGCTCCATGAAGCGCATGAAGGAAATCGAGCGCATGGAGTCGGACGGCTCGATCAACCAGTACGTCAAGCAGGAGCAGTCCATGATCCGCCGCGAGCATCAGCGGCTCTTCAAGAACCTCGACGGTCTCCGCACCATCGACGCCGCTCCCGACGTGATGTTCGTGATCGACCTCAAGCGCGAGCACAACGCCGTCGCCGAGGCCCGCCGCCTGCGCATCCCTCTGGTCGCCATCGTCGACACCAACGCCGATCCTGATCTGGTGGACTACCCGATCGCCGGCAACGACGACGCCATCCGCTCCATCAAGATCCTCCTCCAGGCCGTCACCGAAGCCATTGCCCAGGGCAAGGCCGAGGCCGATGCCAAGAAGAGCCGCCGCATCAACCGCGACGAGCCCGCCGCTGCCGCTCCTGCCGAGGCCGCCCCGGCCGAGGTCGCCGCGCCGGCCGCCGCCTGATCAACCCTCCTTCTCGAACGCGCCGGTGCGGATGACGCGCCGGCGCGTTTTCACACGACACACCAACCTCAATCGATATTCTTCATGCCTGAGATCACCCCCGCCCTTGTCGGGCAACTCCGCGCCATGACCGGCGCCGGACTGATGAACTGCAAGAAGGCCCTGGACGAGACCAAGGGCGACCTGAACGCCGCCGTCGACCTCCTGCGCAAGCAGGGCGCCGCCGCCGCCGTCAAGAAGGCCGACCGCGCCGCCAACGAAGGCCTCATCGGCCAGGCCGTGCTGAGCGGCGGCCAGGTGGGCGCCCTCATCGAGGTCAACTGCGAGACCGACTTCGTCGCCCGCAACGACTCCTTCAAGGCGTTCGTCAACGAACTGGCCGCCAAGGCCGCCGCCCAGCCGGGTGCCGACCTCGAGCCCGACCGCGTCGGTGCCGTGGCCAAGATCGGTGAGAACATCCAGATCCGCCGCGCCACGCGCCTCGAGGTGCAGGGCACCGGTGCTCTGGCCGCCTACATCCACACCGGCGGCAAGGTCGGCGTGATGGTCGAAGTCGGCGCCACCAACGCCGCCTCGGTCAACACCGAGGAGTTCAAGCAGCTCCTGCGCGACGTGACCCTGCAGATCGCCGCCGCCAGCCCGGTGGCCGTGAGCCGCAACGAGGTGCCCCAGGACATCGTCGACAAGGAGCGCGAGATCGCCTCCCAATCCGACGCCCTCAAGGGCAAGCCGGCCGCCGCCATGGAGGGCATCCTCAAGGGCAAGCTGAACAAGTACTTCGAGACCAACTGCCTTCTGGAGCAGGGCTTCGTGAAGAACCCCGACCTCAAGGTCGAGGCCCATCTGGGCGCGGTCAGCAAGCAGCTGGGCGACACCCTGACCATCCGCCGTTTCCTGCGTTTCCAGGTCGGCGAATAAACGGACCCGGTTCCAATCAAAAGGCACCCTTCGGGGTGCCTTTTTTGTTTCCCATGCCTCGGGCCGACGCACGGGGCGACCCGTTGCCCGACCGATCACCCGGGTGGGAGCCCGGCTAATTGCGCACCGTCGTGCGCTCGGCCAACCAGATCATATCCACATTGTTGGGCGAGGCGACGTTGAGAGGCATTTCGTAGAACTTCACCGGCTGGACGGTCCGCGGATCGAGCCACTTTTTGATCTCGGTGTGACCATCGGCAAAGCTGATCCCCGCGGCCCGATTGTGGTAGCTGGCGGGGTAGTCGATGATCCGGGCTGCCCCGGCGCTCTCCACCATCTGGTTGGCATAACCGCCGGCATTGATGCTGTCGGGATGCTCATCGAGCATCACATACATCTGCGAGGAGCCCGCTGCGGCGATGTCGGAGGATTTCTTGAAGATCTTGTAGCGCTGCTGGCCGTCCTGATAGCCGGAACCCGGAGGCAACCACCCACCGGGGCCACCCATCGCCTGACTCATGCCCATGCTGCGCACCCGGGCGTACTTCTTACCCGACAGGGTCACCATGCTCAGATCGGCTGGGCACTTGTAGATGGCCGCCGACTGCAGATACGGAGCCAGCCAGGAGTTCGAGGAGTTCAGCAGCATCTGCTGATTGGTGTTGTCGCCGGGGAACGGCCCCGGCCACCCCAACCACCCACCGACCCACTGGTACTTCTCATCCCGCGAATTGCCCGGCTGCGTGATGCGATCCTCATTGTCGATGGGATACATGATGTGGGCCAACTGGAGCTGCTTGAGGTTGTTCATGCAGCCCGTGCCCATGGCCTTGGCCTTCGCCTTGGCCAGCGCGGGCAACAGCATACCCGCCAGAATGGCGATGATGGCGATCACCACCAGCAACTCGATGAGGGTGAACGCCGAAGACCGAGGACGGGATGCCGGACTCATGGCTCTTCGGTACGCAGTCGCGCCTCCGCCGGCAAGCGGGGATTTGCCGATCGCCGCAAGGGCAGGAACAGTACCTACCGCTGGCCCGCCGTAGCCCTGCAGCCGGTTATTCGAGGAAGGCCTTGTGCAAGGCCCGCATCGCCTTCTCGCCACTGGCCAGATCGATCACCACGCTGATCTTGATCTCGCTGGTGGAAATCAGGCCGATGTTGACTCCCTCGGCCGCGAGCACGGTGAACATCCGGGCCGCCACACCGCTGTGGCTGCGCATGCCCACACCCACGATGGACACCTTGCCGATGCTCTCATCGGTGGACACCTCGCGGAAGCCCAGCTCGGTGCGGAGGCTCTCCAGAACCTTGCCGGCCTTGGTGAGATCGGGCTTGTCGACCGTGAAGGTCAGGTCGGTCGCCGGATTGCCGCCCGCATGGCTCGCGTTCTGGACGATCATGTCCACGTTGATGGCGGCCTCGGACAGGGCGTTGAAGATGCGGGCCGCGCGGCCGGGCTGGTCGGGCAGGCCCCAGACGGTGACCTTGGCCTGATTCTTGTCGAGCGAGACGCCGCGGACGACGACGTCCTCCATGCTGGAGGTTTCTTCTTTCACGATGGTACCGGGATTGTCGTTGAGACTGGAACGGACTTCGAAGACGACGTTGAACTTCTTGGCGAACTCGACCGAGCGCAGCTGCATGACCTTGGAGCCGGCGCCGGCCATCTCGAGCATCTCGTCGTAGGAGATCTCGGGAATCTTGCGCGCCGCAGGCACGAGCCGCGGGTCGGCGGTGTAGACGCCGTCGACATCCGTATAAATCTGGCAAAGGTCGGCCTTGAGCGCGGCGGCCAGAGCGATGGCCGAGAGGTCGGAGCCACCGCGACCCAGGGTGGTGATGTCACCGTCGCGGGTGCGGCCCTGGAAACCGGCCACGATCACCACATTCCCTTCGTCGAGCGCCTTGTGGACCTCGTCGGGCGTGATGTTCTGGATGCGGGCCTTGGTGTGGGTGCCGTCGGTCACGATACCCGCCTGGGCCCCGGTGAAAGACACGGCCTTCTGGCCCTGGGCCTGGAGGGCGATGGCCGCCAGGGCGATGGTCTGCTGCTCGCCGGTGGCCAGGAGCATGTCCATTTCGCGTTCGTCGGGCAGCGGGGTGATTTCCTTGGCCAACCCGATGAGCTTGTCGGTGACCCCGCTCATCGCGGAGACCACGACGACCACCTGGTCGCCCTTCGCCCGGTACTGGGCGACGCGTCGGGCGACATTCTGGATGCGCTCGGTGTTGCCGACGGAAGTTCCGCCGAATTTTTGGACAATCAAGGCCATGGCCGGATCAAAGAACTTCTGTTCTGGCGAAAAGCCAACCGACACACAAAGAAAAAATCCACGAGAGTGGGCGAACTGGAAAACCCCTTCGGCGACCGCGGCACCGTCAGTGGGGCCGGGTGTCGGTCGGAGGCGATCCCTCGCGCAGCGCCAACTCCGGACAGGGCCAGCGTTCGAGAAAGGCCGACTGCGCCTCGCGATCCGGGACAGCTTCCCGCCACGCCTCCAGCAGAAACCGGACGGGAAACGACGGCTTGAGGCGGAGTACCTCGACCGAGGCTCCCTCCACCCGAAACTCCGCCCGCCAACTCCCGCATCCGATCTCGAACCCACCTTCAGGGAGGCGTCGGATGCGCCGGGTACGATGCGGCCGGGGATCGCGCCCCAAGATCTCCTCCAAGCGTTGCTGAAAATCCACCGACCACGCCGACCTCAGCCACTCGCCCTGTTCGCGGGCCAGTGGCCCCCAGGTCACCGAATACTGCGGTGGCCGCGCTTGCAGCGCCTCGACCGTGTCGATCCAGCCGGCCGCCGAATCCGGGAACGCGTCATACGCCGGGACATAGGGCTTGATGTCCAAAATCGGCGTGCCCTCCAACAAATCGCACGGACCCAGCAGCAATCTCAGCCCTTCGACACCCAGCAGGCGGGCTGGTGTCATCCCGATGGGATTGGGCCGATGCGGGGAACGCGTCGCGAAGACGCCGCGCCGCTGCGCCGGGCCCCGGGGCGGCAAGACCAAGGGGCGCCACGACTCGGCGCGGTGGAACCACCAGATCAGCCAAAGGCGCTCCATGCCCTCCAGATCCCGAAGCGCCTCACGGAGGCCCGGAGCCGGGGTCAGCTCCAGCACATTCGTCTCCGAGGCGGCTTCATCCGGCTGGTGCAGCGTCTTGAAACGCACCCCCTTCCCGGATCGCAGGAAGCCGATGGGGCGGATGGTCAGGGACGATTCCAAGCGGCCCGAGCGTGGACCGGAACCGGAGGCCGAGGCAACGGTCCCGATGGACTCGGCCCACCCACGGCCTCCCTGCACCCGCTCACCAGACCCCGAGGGTCTCGAGCACGGCGCGCGTCTTGGGGATCTCGTGGGTCCGCAGGAGGTCGGTCTTTCCCAGTGCGGCCATCACGGCGAAGAACGGCTCGGCCGAACGCACCTCGTCTTCGAAGCACTCGAAGGCATGGGGCAAGGCGTGGCAGGTGGGAAACCCGAGCGCCCGCAACCGGAAGGTGTTGAGGAACACCCGCATCTGGTGCCGGATGCGCGTCTTCGAGTCGCCCAGATTCTTGTAATAGAAGCCCAGACCCGGATCGATCCACAGGCGAGTCACCCCGTTCTTCAGGGCCACTTCGGTCTGCCGGGCGAAATGATCGTACAAATGCTCCGCCGGATCGCCCTCGAGGTTGAACTCGCCCACCTCGCGGACATTGGCTCCCTGCACATGGCACAAGACCACCGCCGCATCGTGATCGGCCACCATGCGGAACAACTCATCGCTGCGATCGTTGCCCGTGAGGTTGAGTACCTTGGCTCCCGCCTCCAGGCAGGCCCGGGTCACTGACGGATGATACGTCTCCACCGAGACGACATGGCCTTCACCGGCCAACGTTCGAACCACAGGCAACAACTGCGAGGTCTGAGCGGCGTCATCGACTCGGGCCGCATGGGCCAGCGTGGACTCGGCCCCGATATCCAAGATCGCAGCACCCTGGGCCGCCAGCACCCGGCCGCGCCGGATGGCCGCCTCGGCCGTGAGCACCACGCTCTCGCGATACCAGGAGTCGGCCGACAAGTTGATGACCCCCATCAATTCGCTGCGGACATTGCCATCGAAGCGACGGCCGCCGAGGTCGAAGGCCGCCACGCGGGACGGCAGGGCATCGGCATGGCGGACGGCCAGTTCAGCGAGATCCTCGAGACGGAGCATGGGGGCAACGTGGGCGGACTCTGAGCGACGTCAACCTCGGTTCGACCGGGAGGGTGGCGAGGGTTTCTGACGCAGCACGCGGGTGAGGTACCGGCCCGTATGGCTGCCCGGCGTGGCGGCCACGGTTTCGGGTGTGCCCTGCGCGATGATCCGACCGCCACCGGACCCGCCCTCGGGACCGAGGTCGATGACCCAGTCGGCCGTCTTGATCACGTCGAGATTGTGTTCGATGACCACCAGCGTGTTGCCGCCGTCGCGCAGCTTGAAGAGCACTTCCAGCAATTTGGCGATGTCCTGAAAGTGCAAACCGGTCGTCGGTTCATCGAGGAGATACAGAACACGGCCGGTCTGACGTCGGGACAATTCGGCCGCCAGCTTGAGTCGCTGAGCCTCGCCCCCGGAGAGCGTTGTGGCGGATTGACCCAAGCGCAAATAACCCAGGCCCACCTCCGCCAGTGTCAGACTCGGTGCATGCAGCTTGGGGACTGCCCTGAAAAAATTCACCGCCTCATCGACCGTCAGTTGAAGCACATCGGCGATGTTCAGGCCCTTGTAGGTGATCTCCAACGTCTCGCGATTGTAGCGCTTGCCGGCACAGGCCTCGCAGGTGACGTACACCGGCGGCAGGAAGTGCATCTCGATCTTGAGCACGCCATCACCTTCGCACTTCTCGCAGCGCCCGCCTTTGACATTGAAGCTGAATCGCCCCGCGTCGTAGCCCCGCACCCGAGCGGTGGCCACCGAGGCGAAGAGATCGCGGATCTCATTGAACATCCCGGTGTAGGTCGCCGGGTTGGACCTCGGGGTTCGACCGATGGCCGCCTGATCAATGACGATGCACTTCTCGAGGAGTTCCAAATTGCGGATCTCGCGATGCGCACCCGGGCGCTCCTTGGATCCGTACCACTGGCGGAAGACGGTGCGCCGAAGGATGTCATCGATGAGCGTGGACTTGCCGCTGCCACTGACACCGGTCACGCACGTGAGCGTTCCCAACGGGATGCGGGCGTCGACGTTGCGCAGGTTGTTCTCGGTGGCCCCGATGATTTCAATCCAACCCTTGTCGTCGCGCGGATCCACCCGATGACGCGGCACCGGGATGCACAAGTCGCCCGACAAGTAGCGTCCAGTCACAGAGCGGGTGTTGGCCATGATCTCGGCCGGTGCGCCCTGGGCCACCAGTTCCCCACCATGAATTCCGGCCCCGGGCCCCATGTCCAAAACATGATCGGCCGCGCGAATGGTGTCTTCGTCATGCTCCACCACGATGACCGAATTGCCGGCATCGCGCAGGCGACGGACCGTCTCGAGCAACCGGTCATTGTCGCGCTGATGCAACCCGATGCTCGGCTCGTCGAGGATGTAGAGCACACCGACCAACCCGGCACCGATCTGCGTGGCCAAGCGGATGCGCTGGGCCTCGCCACCACTCAGCGAGCCGCTCTCCCGGTCGAGGGTGAGATAACCCAATCCCACCTCGACCATGAATCCGAGGCGCTTGCGAATTTCGAGGATCACCTCGCCGGCGATCCGGCGTTGGAGATCGCTCAAGGCAAGCCCACCCAGAAACACATGGGCCTCGGCAATGGAGAGCGAACAGAAATCGGCGATGCTCCGACCCGGGACCCGCGAGCCGGAGATCACCTCGGATCCGAGCGTGATGGCCAGCATCTCCGGCCGAAGCCGACGACCGCGGCAGACATCGCACGGATGCAGCGTCATGTAGGCCTTCAGCCGATTGCGGGTGAACTCGCTCTCGCTGTCGGCATAGAGGCGTTCGAGGTTGGGTAGAACCCCCTCGAAGGGTTTGCGCGTCTTCTTGGGCGCCCCGCCCGACATGAACCAGAACTCCACCTCGTCGGTCCCGGAGCCATGCATCAGCGTGCGTCGGGCCTCCTCTGACAACTCCTTCCACGGCCGATCCAAGGGCGCACCGCAGTGCTGGGCGACGCCTTTGATGAGCCCCTTGTAGTAGCTCACCATCTTCTTGCCCCCCATGCGCCGGTACGGCTGCACGGCTCCGTCTTCCAGCGTCTTGGTTTCGTCGGGCACGATGAGCGAGGGATCGAAAACCATCTTCTGCCCCAACCCATGGCACACCGGGCAGGCGCCTTTGGGTGAATTGAAGGAGAAGTGCTGCGGGGTGGGCGTGTCGAACGAACGCCCCGTGGCCGGTGAATACATGCGCGTGGAGTGCAGGGTTTCGATCCACGGATCCTTCGGTCGGTCCGGAGCCTGATGCAGCACCTTGAGGCGCCCTTCCCCCCAACGCAGCGCCGTCTCCACCGAATCGGCCAGACGCACCCGGACGCCCTCGGCGATGACAATGCGGTCCACCACCACTTCGAGGGTGTGATTGGCCTTCGGATCCAGCCGGATGGGTTCCTTCGGATTCAGCTCCTGGACGTGACCATCGACGCGAACCCGGACAAACCCCTCACGCTGCAGGCGCTCCAGCACATCACGGAATTCCCCGCGCTGATCTTCGACCACCGGGGCCAGCACCATGAGTCGCGTTTTCGTCGGCAACAGCGCGATGCGGTCGACGATTTCGGTGGCCGACTGGCAGGCCATGGGCGTGCCGGTCTCGGGATCATGGGGCTGACCCAAGTGCGCGTAGAGAAGCCGCAGGTAATCGTAAATCTCGGTGGTGGTCGCGATGGTCGAGCGCGGATTGGCTCCGCTGGTGCGCTGCTCGATGGCGATGGCCGGAGACAACCCCTCGATGTGGTCCACCTCGGGCTTTTGCATCTGGTCGAGGAACTGCCGCGCGTAGGCCGAGAGGCTCTCGACGTACTTGCGTTGTCCCTCCGCAAACAAGGTGTCGAAGGCCAGCGAGGATTTCCCCGAACCGCTGGGCCCGGTGATGACCACCAATCGATCGCGCGGGATCTCGAGCGAGAGATTCTTGAGGTTGTGCTGCCGCGCCCCGACGACACGGATGAACTCCTTCGACATGGACACCATCCTACCGCCGGAACGCCGCCGGGGAAACCCGTGGATATGAAAAAGGGGCCGGTCTTGCGACCGGCCCCCTGCTCGAGCGAGGCCGAAGCCTCAGCCCATTACTTCACGAGGCGGAAGAACGCCGCAGCATTGGCGGCCGGGATGGTCGCGGTGCTGGCACCGGCCGAACCTTCTACGTCGGTCCAGGCGCCACCGAGGGTGGCCGCGCTCTGGAGCTTGATGCCGGCGCCGCCGGCCCAGGTGATGGTGACATGGCCACCAGCGGCGGTGATGCCGCTGATCTTGATGGCCGTCGGGGCCGCGCCCACGATGCCAGCGCCGGTGAGGGCCTTGGCATAGAGACCGGCGACTTCGACGCCGGCCAGAGGACGGCTCCAGATGGCCAGTTCGTCGATCACGGCGTCGATCTCGGCAGCGCCACCGTCGGTGTACTTGCCGGTGCCGTCCTGACCGATGTTGATGGCGAACCCGAGGTCGTCGGTGTCGAACGAGCCCTTGGTGGCCAGAGCGGCCGACTGGACCAGACTGCCGTCCAGGTAGGTCTCAGACTTGCCGGCAGCGCGGTCGGCGATGACGGTGACCTGATGCCACTGGGTGTCGTTCAGGCCCAGGGCCGGAGTCTGGCTGTACTTGTCGGCGCCAGCGCCCGGACCGGTGAACTGATTGCGCACCTTGCCGCCACCCTGGGAGAAGACACCCCAGCCGCGGTTGTTGGAGCTGTTCCAGTCCTTGTTGGAGATGAAGGCCTGGTCGTCGGCTTGGCTGTTGAGCTTGGTCCAGAAGGACACGGTGAAGCTGCCGGTGTCACCGAACTTCAGGCCGCTCGGGTAACCGAGGGTCACGTAGTTGTTGACCGAGCCGTCCTTCAGGTTGTTCACGCGGATGGCCTGGCCGATCGGGCCGGCCTCGAACTTGGGCGAACCCACCGCCGAGGCGACCACACCCTTGCCCGACTGGTCGGCGTAGGTGCCGTCGAACGGCAGGTAGACCTCCAGGTTCTGGGTGATCGCCGGCACCTTGATGCTCTGACCCGCGTTGCCGAGGGTGAAGAGCGCCGAGGCTTCCTGAGCGTTGAGGGCGCGGTTCCAGACGGCAACTTCGTCGAGCACGGCGTCGAGTTCGGCAGCGCCACCGTCGGTGTACTTGCCGGTGCCGTCCTGACCGAGGTTCAACGCAAAGCCGAGGTCATCGGTATCGATGTTGCCCTTGACGGTCATCGGGCTGGAGAGCGCCAGAGCACCGTCCACGTAGGTGTCCACGTTTCCGGCACGGGCCACGGACACGGTGATCAGGTGCCACGCGCCATCGGGCAGGTTGGCCAGAGGGTTATTGCTGAACTTGTCGACCGAACCGGACGGTCCGGTCAACTGGACGCGGGTCACCGCACCACCCTGGGAAAAGACGCCCCAACCGCGGTTGTTGGCGCTGTTCCAGTCCTTGTTGGAGATGAAGGCCTGGTCGCCGACCTGACTGATCTGCTTCACCCAGAACGACACGGTGAAGTCCTTGGCCTCACCGAACTTGAGGGCACTGGGATAGCCGAGGGTCACGTAGTGGTTGAGCGAACCGTCCTTGAGATTCTTCACGTGGATACCCTGACCGCGCTTGCCGGCCTCGAAGGTCGGGGAACCGACCGCCTTGGCGGACACGTTGCCCTGCAAGTCGGTGTAGTCGCCGTCGAAGGGCAGGTAGGCCATCAGACCGTTGCTCAGCACGGACGGATCGGCCAGGGGCGGGTTGAGCAATTCCACACGCTGGGACTTCACCGCATCGTCTTTCACACGGGCGCTGATGAAGGGAGCGGTGTTCTTCCGCTCGTGGGTGGCCACGCCAATGAAGACACCGCAGGTATTGCCGCGAGGTTCACCGCTGATGGGGTCCTCATAGCCAGCGGCGGTCGCGGCCCGCGGCATCCAGACAGAGAATCCACGGTTGGCGGCCGAGGCTGCGCTCAACGGGTCGGCGAACTCCGCCGGGATGGTGACTTGAGCCTGAAGACCGAAGCCCCCCAGCAGGGCGGCCAAGGCGAGACGTTTGGGGTACTGTGCACTCATGATTGCTACGGAATGTGTTCGGTTGCTAACCGACAGGGTTTCTGGTCGGAGCGAACGAAATGGGTCAAGAAGGCCAGAAGGTCCCCGCCTACCACTAGGGAGCCCATCCCTTGAAAACCCACCACTGGGAAGCCCGATATTTATCAATGGCACTCTGTGCCTTGGCATCGCCCGTGGCGTCGGCGGCGAGCTTCTTGAAGCCGTGCTGCCGCGCCCGGACGACACGGAGAAATTCCTTGGGCATGCGCCTCAAGCTACCGCCGGAACGCCGCCGGGGAAACCCGTGGATATGAAAAAAGGGGCCGGTCTTGCGACCGGCCCCCTGCTCGAGTGAGGCCGAAGCCTCAGCCCATCACTTCACGAGGCGGAAGAACGCCGCGGCATTGGCGGCCGGGATGGTCGCGGTGCTGGCACCGTCGGAACCCGTCACGTCGCTCCAGGCGCCACCGAGGGTGGCCGAGGTCTGGAGCTTGATGCCGGCGCCACCGGCCCAGGTGATGACCACGTTGGCACCGCTGGCGCTGATCCCGCTGATCTTGATGCCCGAAGACACCGCACCCGGGATGCCGTCGGCCGTGGCACCGCCCAGTGCAGCGACCTCGGCGTCGCTGAGGGTACCGTTGCGGATCTGGACGCTGTTGACGAGGCCTGCGGCGGTCTCGCCGTCCTCATCGGTGAAGAGCAGCGCGGTGGACCCCAGGGCCCAGCGGCCATCGAAGCCCTCACCGAGGGTCTGCTTGTTGACCAGCACGCCGTCGATGTACTTGGACACCGACTTGTCGTTGAGGTTGAAGGCGAAGGCCAGGCGGTGCCAGGTGTTGGCGACGACCTTGCCCTGATACTGCCCGCTGATGCCGATGCCGTTGGCCTTGTTGACGAACAGCTCGCCGTCGCTGGCATTGGACGGGTCGACTTGGAACAGCCCGCGCCACTTGGCGTCGCTGGCCGTCGGGAACATCACGTCCATGATCAGGGTGTACTGGTTGACCTTGGTGCCGCCGCCGTTGGCGCCAGCCCCGTGGGTCATGAGGTAACCCTGGGCCTTGGTCGCAGCCCCGAAGGACATCACCTTGGCCGGACTGCCGCCGATGGTCGCATCCTGGAAGGCCGTGATGGAGGCCGTGTCACCGAAGTACTGCAGAGCCGTACCGACGGTGGCGTCGAGGTTGCCGTTGAAGTCCCACTGGCCGGTGACGACCGCCGGGACGACCAGCGCGTTGCCCGAATTGCCGCCCTGATAGAGCGAGGCGGCCTCCAGCGGCGAGATCACGCGACCCCAGAGGGCGACTTCGTCGATCAGGCCCTGGCCGGAGACGCTGTTGCCGTCGGTGTAGGTGCCCTTGCCGTCCTGACCGATATTGATGGGCAGGCCGGAGTCGGGACCGCCGGCCACCGGGCCGACATCGCGGGAGTCGACGAGGTCGCCGTTGACGTAGGTCGAAGCCTTCCCGTTGACGTCGAAGGTCACCACGATGTGGCGCCAGACGGCCCCGTTGAAGTAGCCGCCCGGGCTGTCGTAGTCGCGACGGGCCGGCTGCGGATCACCCTTGGAGCGGAAGTTCCACTGGATGCGACCGTCACCAGCCGTGGCGGCCACCCAGCCGACGTTGCCGCCGCTGTTCCAGTCCTTGTTGCCGATGAAGGACGGATCACCCGTCCAAGCGTCGAGCTTGGCCCAGAAGGCCACCGAGAAGCTGTTGGTGCCGGTCACCAGGTTCGTGCCGAGGGTCACGTAGTTGAAGGACGATCCATCCTTGGCGCTGCTGAAGGCCAGGGCGCCGGAGCCCACCTTGCCGGCCGCGAAGGTCGGAGCACCGACCGGCGTGCCGTTGTTGCCACGACCCGAGAGGTCGGAGGCATTGCCATCGAAGGGCAGATAGGCCAGGAGCCCGGAGCGGATCGACGACAAGTCCTTGAGGGCCTCGGGCACCGTGACGACGACCGCATCGCTCGTGACGCTGCCGCCGGCGTTGGTGGCCACCAGCGTGTAGGTGCCCCCCTGGGCGGCGGTGACCGCCGACAGGGTCAAGGTGGCGTTGGTCGCACCCACGATCGGATTGCCGTTCAGGCGCCATTGCAGGCTCACGCCCGCTCCGGTCACCGCGGCGGTGAGGCGGCCGTTCTGGCCGACGACGATCGTCGCTGCGCCCGGCTGGGCCGTGAACTGCGGCGGGGCCACCTGGGTGATGGAATAGAATCCCACGTTGTCGATGCCGAAGTACCAGCTGCCGGTTCCGGCCTGGGCGAAGCGCAGGCGGACCTTGGACTGGTTGTCGGCCTTGGGCAGGCGGAAGAGCTCGACGCGCTTGGACTCGACGGGGTCGTCGTTGATGCGGGCCTGGATGAAGGGCGCGAGGTTGGCCCACTCGGACTTGGCCACGCCGATGAAGGCACCGTAGTTCTTTCCGAGGGACTCGCCGGTGATGGGGTCCTCGTAGCCGGCGGCGTCACCATTGACATCGGTCAGGGTGGCCACGGGATCCACGTTGCCGTTGGCGTCCTTTTTGATGTCGGGCCCATCGATCATGTACACGATCGGCAACCAAGTCGCACCCTGATCGATGGAGTACTCCACCGAGCCGATGCTGTCCTGGTTCTGCTCGTAGATGCTGTGGAACGACAGGAAGATGTCCTTCTTGCCGGTCAGGTCGACGTCGGGCGAGAAGGCATACTGGATCTGGTTGCCACCGCGGACGTCGGACTCGGCGTACAGGAACTTGCCGACCGCCAAGTCGGTGACCTTGGCCCCATTGACATAGGCCTCGGAGACATTCAAACGGCGAGCGGCCTCCCATTTGCCGGCGGCCCCGACCGACTGGACACGGTCCTTGCTGATCAGCACCCAGTCCATGTAGGCGTCGCTGTTCGGGTCATCGAGGTCGAAGGTGCCCGATCCGCCCGTCGACAGGTTGCTCAGGGTCCATCCGGCCGGGGTGTTGCCCTCGGCGGTGGACTCGAAGGTCTCGAGCCAGATCGGCGTCGGGAGCGTGAGCGACGGGTAGTTGGCCACCACGAAGGTCACCTTGGAGGTGGTCGTGTTCGGCGGGGTCGCGTTGTCCGAGAAGGTGATCTCGTAGGAGTTGGTCGAGTTCGGGGCCAACAGGTTGGTCCGGGCCAGCGTCACGACCGTGTTGGTGGTGGTGCTCACCACCTTCGGGGTCGCGGCCGCACCATTGAAGGTCAGCTTGACCGAGGCCGGGTTGACCGCGGTGGCCTGGTGGTTGATGACCACCTCGACAGGGGCCAGCGGGGCGACATTCAGCGCGTTCGGCGCGGGCGACTGGGTGCCGATCGCGGCGATGGTCGGCTCGACGATCTTGGTGAGGCTCACCCCCTCGAGGCCCGAGGTGTAGATGCGGGACACCTCCGAGGCGGAGAGCTCGCGGCGCCAGAGGCCGAAGTCGTCGATGCCCGTGTTGCCATGGCTGACGCTGCCGCCGTCGGTGTAGGCACCGGTGCCGTCATTGCCGATGTTCATCGCCAGGCCGGCGGCGTCGGTGTCGATGGTGCTCGGGGCGGCACCGGCCGGCCGGGCATCCTTGGCATTGAGCAATTGGCCATTGATGTAGGTGGTGATCTTGCCGTCGCGCTTGACGGTCATGGCCACGTGGACCCACTTGCCCTCGAGGAACTGGCCGCCCGGGCTGTCGAAGTCCTGACGCGGGGTGGCTTCCTCCTTGTAGTTCCACTGCACGCGTCGGTCATTGTCGGTGGCCAGCACGAAGCCCAGGTTGCCGCCGCTGTTCCAGCTCTTGTTGCCGAAGAGGGCCGCGTCGCCGCTGAAAGCATTGAGTTGCACCCACATGGCCACCGAGAAGTCGGTGGCGTCGCCGAAGAGCACGTCGGGCGCGGTGCCGAGGGTGATGAAGTTGGCAAAGGAGCCGTCCTTGGCATTGCTGCAGAAGACGGCTTGGCCGAGCCGGCCGGCTGCGTAGGTGGGCTCGCCAACGGCAGTGCCGTTGTTGGCCTTGGTCGAAGCGTCGGTGGCGTTGCCGTCGAAGGCCAGGTGCGCGACCAGGCCGTCTTTGAGGGCGGCATGCACCGCCGTCGACGTCATGCCCGAGGCCAGCGCCAGAGCGGCGGCCAGGGAGGTTCTTCGGATGTAGTTCATTGAGTGTTGTGGTTGTTACGGGAGAGAATCACTTGGAGGCGCGATACTTATCGATGGCACTCTGCGCCTTGGAGTCGCCACTGGCGGCGGCATCGGAGAGCTTTTTGAGGGCATCCTGTTGGGCTTTGAGGGCAGCCGCCCGATCGGCGGCCGAGATGTCATCGCGGTTCTTGATGCTTTCGGCGAGGGCCAAGGCATCGGCTGGGTTCTCGGCGGCGGCCTTGGAGGCCGCATCGGTCAAGGCCTTGGCTTCCGCGGAACTGTCTTTGGGGGCGGAGACTTCCGGCTTGGGCTCACAACCCAATGCCAGCAGGAGGGCAAGAATGGAAAGAATTGAGATCTTCATATCGGGGACGAATCAGAACCGATTGCAGACACGGTTCACCGCGGGGAAATCAACGCTTCCTCGCCGGTGTACCAGCGGTAGTCGATACCCGGGCCGGTGCTGTAGGGAATCACCGACACATTGCCGAGCGCCCACAAGGTGTTGCACTTGCGGGCGTGACGGAACCACTCGAACTCCATGCGCTTGCCCGGATAGAGCGACGCCAAGCCCACCCGCCACTGATTCAGGTTGATGGTGGCTCCCCCCGGCCAGACGGCCAGGGTGTCGGAGTCGCCGTCCATGCGCTGCTCGGCGGCATCCTGCGAGTGGATGAGAGTGGATGGGTTGGCCAAAGCGGAGACCTTGAGAGGCCGACCGACCGCCGACTTGTAATCCAGCACCGCGTACTGATTGAGCCCGTAGCTCGAGTCGAGCCACCAGTCCATGGGCCACTTGGGTCGGGAACCGTCGTCACGCCAGTCGTCGACCGTGCGGGCCCCGGGGCAGCGACCGATGCGACGGGTGCCGCCGAAATACGAGATGTAGGCCGTGGCCCAGTAGGCCTTCGAATCCGAAGCGGGCAGGATGACTTGTGAGGCCGGCGAAGCGGTCCACTGGCCATCGTTGGGGGCAGCTCCTCCGCGGTTGTGGAACAAATCCGCGTTGTCCTGCGTGTACATCGTGGTGCCGATGGAAATTTGACGCAGGTTGCTCATGCAGGCGGCTTGCTGGCCCTTGGCCTTGGCCGTGGCCAAAGCCGGCAGGAGCATGCCCGCCAGAATGGCGATGATGGCGATCACCACCAACAATTCGATCAAGGTGAACCCCAGGCAGGCCTTCGAGCCCCGACCTCCATGTCTTTGCGGAAACATCTCCATCAGGCCGTCATATTAGCGCAGCCTTCAGTAGCGCGAGCAAATTTCCCGTGGCGAACGACATTCATTTGTAACAATTGAGTCCACATCAGCGATTGACACGCCGCGACGCCGTCAGAGAAAGCCACGAGGCGGACAGGAGTATCGGAACCAAGACCGCAAGCCCCAGACCTCCCGTTTGGGTCAACTGGGTCCAGGCCGGCGTGGCCTTGGAAAAAGTCCGCTGGAGATAGAGCGAGGCCGAGGCCAGATACCCCACCGAGTCGGCCACCTGGATGAGGAAGGCGGCGGTTCCGGCCTGTCGTGTCGCGGCCAACAAGCGATCGAAGAGCACACTGTTGAAGGGCACATAGCCCAGATACCCGCCCAACCCGGTGAGCACCATCCAGGCGGCTGGCCCGAGCCATCCCTGCTGGAAGGCCCACGTCGACGCCCCCACCAGAATCGCCCCGGCGCTGATGAGGACATGGTAGGTCCCCAAGGCTTTCCAGTGGTCGCGGATCCACCACAACCCCGCCAGCGCGCCCAGGACTCCCAGGCCAACCAAGGATTCAATCCGGGCAAAAAACGAGGGATCGGGGCGCACGCCCAGTTCCTTCAGGACATCGGCCATGAAGGTGTCGCGGAGATCGCGATACACCGTGAGGAACACGTAGGGGAGGATCAGGAAGATCAGGGGCACCGCATTGCGGACCAAGAATCGGCGGCGCTGGGCGGCATCCATGGGCGAGCGGGCCGAGCGTTCGGAGACATCCGCCGCACTCGGAGCCGGCAATGAGGCCAACAGCGCCAGACACACGCCCAGCAAGGGCAAGAACACCAACCCCGTCACGGCGGGCATCCACAGCTCGGGCACCCCCCAAGCCTTCATGAGGTAGACCCCCACGGATTTGGTCCAACCCGAGGCGAAGATGAAACTCACGCTCATCCCCAGACCGAGGAATTCCGTCACCTTGCGGCCCTCCAGGAATCCGAAGATCAGGCCCCAGATCATCCCCAGCGGCAGGCCGTTGACGAAGAGGCAGGCCACCTGTCCCCAGCGGGGCACCTGGGGCAGCAGCACCAGCGGCAGGAAGGCCAGGCCGATCAATCCGGCGATGAGCGCGATCCGCCGCCCGGCCCCGGCTTCGCTGACCACCTTGATCCCCAGGAATTTGGACAGCGTGTACCCGAGCAACTGGGCCACCACGAGAAGCACCTTGAGCGACACGCCCCCGATCTCCTGGCCGGAGTAGGTGGCCGCGGAGAACGGTTTTCGGAAGGCGTACATCGCCGTGTAGGCCCCGAACGCGGCCAATGAGGCAACGCAGGTGAAGAGCGCGGGATCGGCCGCGAGACGCCGCTGGAGACCTGAAGAGCCGGTGGGTTTCATCCGGGGGTGGAGGTGGAGTGCAACATCAGCACCGCCAGAAGCCCCGAACCCGGCCCCATTGGCAACACAAAGACGCCCGGGATTGTTTCAGGCAGGTCAAACTTCGCAGAGGCCGTCACCCGGGCACACACGCCCGGCAGCGCTCACTCCGGCACCAATTCCTCGGCCAGTCCGAACGAAAGGGTCATGCCTGCGCCCCCGAGGGCGTTGACGATCGTGACCCCCGGCTGAGGGTGGGCGATGAGGTCGGTCTTGCCCGGGATCTTGGCGTACATCCCCACCCAGCGCTGAGCCACCCGGGGATCGGGCACACTGGCGAAGGTGCCGAGGTAGTCGGCGATGAGTCGGTCGAGGTCGTCGTGCAAGAACGGATCGTGGGTCAGCGAATAGTGGTGCGTGTCGCCGACGATGGCCTCGCCGAGGGCGTTTTGAGCCAGCAGCACGTGGATGCCATGGGCCAGGTGTTCGGCGTGGGTCTGCTCGTACCGGGCCCGCAACGCGGGCAGCGAGGGGCAGCCGGCAAACGCGGCATAGTGCAGGTAGGTCAGGCCGGCGCAGAGCGATGGGCCCAGACGCCAGCCCCCGGGTTGCCGATGCGTGCGCCACATCTGCAATTTGGTCTTGGTGATGCCGGAGGCCCGGTAGACCTCCGGAAAGAGGATCCGCAATTCGGTGCCGGTGCACACGTGGATCCGATCGGCCCGGAAGATGCCCGCGGCCGACACCACTTCGGGCGCCTCGACCCGGGAGACCGCGGCATCGAAACGGACGTCGACGCCCCGCTCGCGCTGGAGCCATTCCAGCAGGCGCGGCAGGGCCTCGCGGCCATCGACCGTCGTCTCGTGCGGACTCCACAATCCGCCGACCAGGCCATCACGGCGCACCGCCGTGCAGCGGGCCGGGATTTCGCCCGCCTCCAGCCAGTGCCCCTCGAAGCCCTCGGGCGCGGTCTCGACGAATTCCTTGAGCACGCCCGCATCCAGATCGCCATGGGCCAGATGGATGGACCCATTGGCTGCGGCTTGGAATCCCGCCTTGCCCGCCAACGCCAACCAGCGGGCCCGCGTGCGGAGCGCCCGCTTCCACAGGTGGGCCGGCTGACCCAGGCACCACAGCAATCCGAAATTCTGCACCGAAGCCCCCACCGGACGCTCCTCCCGCTCCAGCAGGAGGACCCGTCGCCCCCGCTCCGATTCCACGGTCGCCAGAGCGATCCCCATGATGCCACCCCCAATCACGATGACATCGTAACCACCGCCTTTGAGCACTTGCTGAGGCATATCGCCAAAAGCTACGACAAAGGAGAATGAGCGGGCATTGAATTTTTTAGGTATTTATATGGATTATCAGTTGACAAAAAGAATGATTCATTGCTCTTTAAGTCATTGTTTTTGACCATCTGAATTCGCTTAAAGATCCCCGTTTGCAGTCGGTTTGGTATTCTCATTCAGCAGCCATGGCATACTCTCTTCTGTCTCCGTATTTCAAATCCTTGGGATTACCGTTGTTTCAACCACTGTGTCTCTGTGGGTTTTTATCGGTAGTGTCATCATCATACGCCCAGATCCTCATCACCAAGTGGGATTTCAATGCGGCCAATTTGCAACCCTCGGTGGGAACCGGAACAATATCGTTAACTGGAGGCACAACAGCCACATTTGCCGGAGGATTTGATGATGAAAACGTCGGCTGGCGCACCGCCAACTACCCCACACAAGGACAAGCCAACCTGACCGCCGGCATCCAAATGCAGGTTTCCACGGTCGGCAAGGCGGGTATCACGTTGTCGTATGCGGTCAAACACGGGATCGAATCGGCCAACACCCAATCGGTGCTCTGGTCGACCGACAACAGCAACTATCAACCGGCCCAGGTCTTCACATTCGCCCCGGCGGCCAGCGGCACCGGTGACACCTGGTACACCCGCTCGGTGAGCCTGCCCGCCGGCGCCAACAATCAGGGCAATCTTTATGTGCGCATCGTCTCCAATTTCACCACGGGCCTGAGCACCTACACCGCCTCCCAGCTGGGAAGCACCTACAGCGGGGCGGGCCCCTGGCGTTTCGACGATGTCAGCTTCTCCGCAGTCCCGGAACCGTCCACCAGCGCCGCCGTCGCCGCGACGGCGCTGATCGGGTTCGCCTGGGCGCGCAAGCGATGGGCCAAGAAGCGCGCGGACTCGGCGTCTGCGCTCTGAGTTTCAAGAAGGCCCGGTGCGAGCCGTCGCCGCCTCGAGCCAACGGTCAGCCCTTCGATCCCGACTGACCCCGCGACTTGGCCAGACGCTTGGCCGACTTGTTCACCGTGGACTGGCCTTCCCGGGCGAGGACCCGCGCACGGTGCCAGGCCAGCTTGGCCGACCGGGCCGCCTTCTTGGCCGCCTTGTACGCCGCCTTGGCCTTGCGATGCTCGGCATGGGCGGCTTCGGCCACCTTCACCAAGGCAGCCGCCTTCTGCTGAACCTTGTGGTGAAGGGAGACCTGACGGGAGAGTGCTTTCGGAGTTTTGGTAGCTTTCATCGCAAAGAGGCCGCGGTGTTCGCCCGTTGCGACACTTTTGTGACGAAACGGAAACAGCGGTCTGCAATCCTCTGCCGTTGGGGCGGCATTCCAGCAAGTCGCCAAATGTTACATTTGAAGCCCCGAAAAAGGGCCGTCTCCACGAACCGCCTCAAGTCGAGGGAACCCGTTCACCGGAAATGGACAGAGCGTTGAGGTAGATTCCGAGCACCTCGTCGATGACACCCGACCAGGCCACCGACTCGGCCGCATGCCGGCCCTGGGATCCGAGACGACGAATCCGGTCGAGATCGGCGGCGGCGGCCTCGGCGGCCCGCTCGAAGGCCACCGGGTCTCCATACGGCACGGGCCATCCATGCACGCCGGTCCGCACCATCTTTCCAGCAGCACCATAGTCGAAGGCCAGCACGGCCAGACCGCTGGCCATGGCCTCCAGGGTGACATTCCCGAAGGTCTCGGTGAGGCTGGGGAAGAGGAGCAGATCGGCGGAGGCATAATGGATCGCCAGATCCTCGCCCAGACGGCGGCCGGCGAACACCGCGCCGGGAAGCTCGCGTTCCAGAGCCGGCCGAGCCGGACCATCACCCACCACCACCAAGCGCGCCTCGGGCTGGACCGACCGGATCTTCCGGAAGGCCGAGGCCAGCAACTCGAGATTCTTCTCCGGGGCGATTCGACCGACCGCGATCACGACCAGGGTCGAAGGACCGGCACCCCACGAGGCCCGAAGGGCGGCGGATCGCCGGGCGGGATGGAACCGATCGGCATCCACCCCCCGGGCCACCACGCGCAGCCGCTCGAATCCCGAGGCCTCCAACTCTTCGGCCAGACCTCGGGTGGGAACCATCGTCGAGTGGCATTGGTTGTGGAAATGCCGCAGATAACCCAGGACCCAGCGCTTGAGGAAGCCCACCCCGTAATGGGTGCTGTAGGCATGGAAATTGGTGCGGAATTCCGAGACCACCGGGATGCCGAGGTGGCGGGCCGCTCGCAAGGCCGACCATCCGAGGGGGCCCTCGGTGGCCACATGCACGATGTCGGGCCGCTCGCGAAGCCAGTCGCGCTGCAACCGACCCCGGACCGGATAGCCCAGTTTGAGTTCCGGGTAGCGGGGAATCGGCATGCCGGGGGTCAGCCGTAGGGAGGGTCGCCGGGAATCCCCAGCCCCCGACAGCTCAGACACCCCGGGGGCATCGACTCCTTCCTGACGGGGGCGGGTCAGTTCGACGACGTGCCCCCGCCTCGAAATGCCGTCGACCAAGTGCGCCACAGTGGTGGCCACCCCGTTGATTTCTGGAGGGTAGGTCTCGGTCACCAAGGCGACCCGGAGCGACCGGAACGCAACGGGTTCGGGCGTTCCAGAGTCAGATGTCGTCTCCTCGCTCACCCGACCATCTCGCATCGGCCCGGCAACGAACCGATGGCGGAATGACGATATTTCGGTATCGAAACAGGACCGCCACCAGAGCTTCACAGATCGACGGCGAAATGGAGTGAGTCTCAAACCGAAGCGTCACAAACCCGTCGATCCGATGAATCGCATCAAGACCGCCCCGTTGTCCCACTACCTCGAAGCCCTGCGCATCCAGCGATGGGACGACCACCGCTACTACCACCACAGCCGCATCAACCAGTCGCTGCACCTCCTCAGCGCCATGTCGTTCGTGGTTTCCTACGTGTTCCTGTTCATCGATCCGGCCGTGTCGGCCCTGATCGCCTGGGGCATCTCCATGACCTCGCGGCAGTCGGGCCACTTCTTCTTCGAGCCGCGGGGTTACGACCATGTCAACCAGGCCACCCACGAGCACAAGGAGGACATCAAGATCGGCTACAACCTGCGCCGCAAGGTGGTGCTCATGGCCCTCTGGGCCGTTGCACCGGTGATCCTGCGCTTCAGCCCCGATTTCATGGGCCTGCTCAACGAGGCGACCGTGCAGGGCGGCTATCTCAAGAGTCTGGGCATGGTGTGGCTCTATGTGGGCCTCGGCGGTCTGGTGTTCCGGACGGTCCACCTGTTCTTCCTGCGGGACGTGACCACCGGACTGGTCTGGGCGATGAAGATCATCACCGACCCGTTCCACGACATCCTGCTCTACTGGCGCTCACCGCTGGCCCTCCTGCGCGGCGAACTCATCGACCCGATGGAGCACACCCAGACCAGCCACTAAGCGGGTGCGGTCCCGGCTTCGGCCGAGGACCGCTTCGACCGCACGCGGCCCAACATCTCGCGAAGAATCCCGCGGCGGATGGAGCGGTTGTCCAGACCCGGAAACTGGTCCCACCAGCCATCCTGCTGCATCGCCGAGGCCGCCCGAACCACTCGATCGGCCACCGCCTGAAAATCCCCTTCCGAGTAATTGAGGCTGAAGATGAGCCGACCACTGCCCACCCAGCTCAGGGCCAATCCCTCGGCCCGCAGGTAGAACTGGAGCATCCAATTATAACGGCTCGGGATCAGATACAGGAAGGTCCACACGGTGGAGAGATTCGCCACGCGGACCGGCAAGCCCGCCCCTTCGAGGCGTGCATTCAGGGCGGCGCACCGACGGTTCCAACGCTCGTCCAGGGTGTCGTAGAGGGCGCGCACCTCGGGGGTCTCCAACCGTTCGAGGAAGACCTGCATCGCGGCCATCACATACGGATGCGAATTGAACGTACCCCGGGCGAAGCAGAGGTCGGCGGGTCGATCCTCGCGGAAGCGACCCATGAGCCTGCGGGAGCCACAGATCACGCCGACAGGAAACCCGCCGCCCAGCGTCTTGCCATAGGTCACCAGATCGGCACTGACACCGAAGTATTCCTGGGCGCCACCCGGGGCCAGCCTGAAACCCAGGAACACCTCGTCGAAGATCAACACGATGCCGCGGCGGGTGCACACCTCGCGCAGCGATCGGAGCCACTCGGTGTAGCGCTCACGCTCGAAGCCGGCGGTCCGGGAACTGTCCACCAGCGTCGAATCACCGGGGGCCGGACGATTCGGATGCAAGGCCTGCAGCGGATTGACCAGCACGCAGGCGATGTCCCGCCGGGTGGCCAACACCCGCAGCGTGGCTTCATCCATTTCTTTGAGCGTGTAGGTGCAACCGGGCGGCATCGGATTTCCCGGGCCCGGTTGAACATCGTCCCACCAGCCATGGTAGGAACCGCAGAAGCGGACCAGGTATTTGCGACGGGTGTGATAGCGGGCCAACCGCACGGCCTGCATGACCGCCTCGGTTCCCGACATGTGGAAGGACACCTCGTCCTTGCCGGAGATGCGGCACAGGCGTTCGGCGTTCCAAGCCACGCAGGGATGGAGATTGCCCAAGACCGGACCCAGCGCCTGCACCCGACGCGAGGCCTCTTCCATGCACGACTTGTAGAAGTCGTAGCCCATGACGTTGACGCCGTACGACCCGGTCAGATCGTAGAATTCACGCCCATCGAGATCGGTGATCGACACCCCGCTGGAACCCTCCGCGAAGCCACCCAGTTTGAGGTGGGACCTCACATAGGGGCTGAACTGGAACGGGACCCGGTAAGCCCGGGTGAACTGGAGGTCGGAGATGTGCCGGGAGGCCTCCATCGACTGGGCGATGGATCGGGGATGACGGGCGGTGAGTTGTCCCGCCAACCGGAAGAACCCGTTCCGACGGCGGGCTTCCACCGCGTCGGGTGCGCCGTCGGCGCGGAAGACGAACTGGTCGTCGTAGGCGTAGCCCGGAATCCATCCGGCGATTCTCTTGGCCCATCTCGAATGTCCGGCCAGCGAAGGATGCTTGGCCAGGGACAACTGGATGCGCCGACGTCCCCAACCGAGCGCACCCAGCGCCGGAACCAGGGCCAACCACCACGTAGACTGTAGATCAGACATGAAGACTCCTCTCAAAACCGATTCCATGCACGACACCCGACCGACCGCCCACCGATGGAAAACCCTCCGGGACCGCCTGCTGCTGCAGGAGGATCTGAATTTCCTCCTGACCAACCGGGTACCCAGAGCCCTGCTCACCCACGCGATGGGACGTTGGAGCCGCATCCGCAACCCGCTGCTCACGCGGATCTCCATCGCTCTGTGGCGCCTGTTCACCGACCTCGACCTCGGCGAATCGAAGTACCAGCGCTTTGCGAGCCTCCAAGAATGCTTCACCCGGGAACTGAAGCCGGGGGTACGCCCGGTGAATCCGGATCCCCGCATCCTGGTGAGCCCCTGCGACGGTCTGATCGGCGCCTTCGGGGCGGTCGAGGGCATGCAGGCCTTCCAAGCGAAAGGGTTTCCGTATTCGATCCGCGATCTTTTCGGCAGTACCGAGGCCGCTTCCGATTTCAAGGATGGCTGCTTCGTCACCCTGCGACTCACTTCGGACATGTACCATCGCTTCCACAGCCCCGAAGGCGGCACGGTGGAGCGGGTCACCTCCATCGCGGGCGACACCTGGAACGTGAACCCCATCGCGCTGCGCCGGATCGAGGCGCTGTTCTGCAAGAATGAGCGCGCCGTGGTGCGGATGCGCCTGGCCGATGGGCGACCCGTGGCCATGGTGGCGGTGGCGGCGATCCTGGTGGCCTCGATCCGGCTGCGATTCCTGGACCTGCTCCTGAACCAGAGCCGACGGGGGCCCCGCGAGATCCCCTGCGATCACGCGGTCGCACGGGGTGAGGAACTGGGTTGGTTTGAACACGGTTCCACCATCATTCTGTTCGCGCCGGCGGGCTTCAAGGTCTGCTCGCATCTCCAGTCCGGACACCGGATCCGCATGGGAGAGTCGTTGATGGAAATCCCCCCGTTTTCCGCATCGTGTCACAGATCGCTCACCGGGCCGTGACGTCGATTTTAGCTGGCCAGAGACCCCTCATCGGCTCCCGCAGTCACACCACCGAACCGATGTCACCCGGTTGTCACAGCGTCGTGACGATTTAGGCAGATGGCTCGACCAACCTCGGAAGGCGATATCGACTGGAATCGCGACCGCCCCGAGCTGCCGAACCCCGTTCCCGGCACTCGGAAACCAACCCCTCCGACCATGATCAAGCCGCCTTCGTTCAGACACCTCCTGATCATCGCTCTGTCGATGATCCTCACTGTCGGAATCCACGCCCAACTGGCCATCACCGAAGTCCATTCGAACCAATCCACCAACGGGACTCCCACGCTGCACGCCGACTGGTTCGAACTCACCCATTACGGAACGACACCGATCGATCTGCGGGGCTGGCGCCTCAACGACTCGAATGGCGGCCTCACCAATGGGGCCGTGACCCTCGATTCGCTGACCCTCGCGCCGGGTGAATCCGTGGTGTTCGTGCAAGACCTCGATGCCGCCGCGTTCCGCTCCTGGTGGGGACCCACCCTTTCTTCGTCGGTTCAAATCGTCAGCTACACGGCGGCGAGCATCGGACTCAGTTCCACCGGCGATGGTATCCGACTGTGGGACGCATCGGCCACACCCGAGAGCCCCGCACAGGTTTCGGTGGATTTCACGACCGCGGGAACGAACTCGGCCAGCTTCGCGAGCGACGCGGTGACGGGGCTCCTGACGACCCGGACTGATCGGGATCACCCGGGTGCCTTCGCGGCTGCCGACGGGGGCGACTGGGGCTCGCCGGGCACCGCAGGGCCGTCGATCCCATTGACCATCACCACGCAACCCAAACACCAAACGGTCAACCCCGGCGATAGCGCCACCTTCACGCTCCAGGCCGCAGGCCTTCCCAGGCCCCGATACCAATGGCGTTTCAATGGCACCCCGATCCTGGGCGAGACCGGCCCCACCCTGACCGTCAAGAATGCCCAGGCTGAGGCGAGCGGTCTCTATTCGGTTCGACTGGAGAACGGGCTCGATGCCCTGAACAGCATCGATGCCCGCCTCGAGATCGCCGCGGCACCGACGGCACCCCGCTGGGTGCAGACTCCGTCGGATACGACGGTTCTCGTCGGCGGCACCGCCACTCTGAAGGCGACCGCTTCTGGGGTTCCCGAACCCTCCTACCTGTGGTCCTTCAATGGCGTCCCGATCACCGGCTCCACCGCAGCCACCCTCACTCTGAATCCGATCACCGCGGATCGGGCCGGCACCTATACGGTCGCCGCCTCGAACGCCAGCGGCACGGTCACCCATTCGGTGCAGCTCACCGTGCTGGGGCGTCCGGACATCCGCATCACCGAGGTGAGCAGTGCCCGCACCACGCTGGACCCGGGCTTCATCGACCGGGTGGGCTTCGCCCCCGAGGACTGGTGGGAGATCACCTCGTTCTCGCCCGTGCCGATCTCCCTGACCGGTTGGCGTTTCGACGACAACAGCGCCAGTCTGGCCAGCGCGATCACCCTCACGGATACCAACCTGACGATCCTGCCCGGCGAGTCCATCGTCTTTGTGGAACGATTGACTCCTGCTCAATTCACCACTTGGTGGGGTTCGAACAACCTCCCCGCAGGACTCAAGATCGTGACCTACACCGGCAGCGGCATCGGACTCAGTTCCGGAGGCGACGCACTGCGGCTCTGGAGCGCGACCGCGACCTCCAACACCGACCTCATCGATGGGGTCGATTTTCCGGCGGGTGATCCGGGCATCAGTTTCAACTTCAATCCCGAGACTCGGGAATTCGGCAAACCGAGCACCCTCGATCTCGACGGCGTGATTCAGGCGCCGGCGACGCTGGAGGGCGTCAAGGAATGGGGATCACCCGGCCGGATCCGAACCGGGACGGTCATCGCCACGCCCAAGGCTCCGGTGATGACCCTCACCCGGAACCAGGAAGGCCTGCGCATCGGCATCATCGCCGAAGCCGGACACACCTATCGATTGCAGCGACGGGATGAGGCCCAGGGCGTCTGGGTCGCCTCGGGTGCCCCTCAAACCACCACCACGGACGGACCGGTGGACTTTTTCGTGATGCTCGGATCGGAAGTCGGATCGACCGGACTGTATCGGGTGGAGGTGCAATGAAGGGCGTCCCCCGTCGACCAGAAGCGGATCATCGAATCGGGGGATTCACCCTCATCGAACTGCTGGTGGTCATCGCGATCATCGCCATCCTGGCCGGCATGCTCCTGCCGGCGCTGGCCCGGGCCAAGGGCAGCGCGCTGCGGATCTCCTGCCTGAACCAGCAGAAGCAATGGGGGCTCGGCCTGATGCTTTATACCGAGGAGAACTCGGACTACCTGCCCCGCGAGAAGCCCTTCAGTCAGGATCAGTTGACCTGGATCCAGGCCCAGAACACGAACAACGCCGATCTCTGGTGCAACTCGATACCGCCGCGCATCGGGCTGCGACCGGTGCGGGATTTCGCTACCAACGGTCAGGCCTTCTACGAGAAGGCATCCCTGTTCACCTGCCCCGCGGCGAAGTTGCCGGCGCCCACGGTCCGCAAGGCGTCGCCGTTCTTCTCGTTGGCGATGAACTCCAAGCTCATCCGCAACGGGGAACCTTCCCGACTGACAGCCGTCCAGATGCCCTCGCAGACGGTGGCCTTCACCGAGGCGGGCGTGCCCGATGAACCCAGATTCCATCCGAACCAGTCGGCCTACAACGGGCAGCCCCACGCCTTCGCCAACCGCTTCTCGGCGAGACACTCGGGCAGCGGGAACCTCGTCTTCGCCGACGGCCATGCCGAGAACCTCCGCGGCAATCAGGTCATCGACACCACTGCGGGTAGCCCGAATCTCGGCAAGGCCTTCGTGCCGCAGACCCGGGTGGTCTGGACGCTGGATCCGCTCGACAATCCCAACTGATCATTCCTGGATGGTCACAGGACGCTGATCCCGTCCGCGGAGGAGGGATGCGGCCTCCGAGTCCATCCAACGGCCCTCCGAATCGACCAGCACCGCCTCACCGACCCGGTCCCAGACGGGAGTCTTCCGAGCGAGGCGATCCTGCCACCGCCCGCTCCACGATCGGAGTTTCTCCGGTGATGCCATGAAATCGAAGCCAGCCCCATCGAGCCTGGCGTCATCGCCCATCGCCATCGAGGCGACCCTCCTCACGGGCGCGTAATCGTCGGACAACAATCGGGCCTGCAGAGGCCTCATCCAGTTCGTTCCGGAGACCCGCAACGCCGGACCCCACCCGGAGTGCCACGCTGCGATCACCCGCTGCGCGGCGTGCCCTCGGAGCATCCACAGTGCACCGGCGGAGAATTTCTCCTGATCCGCGGTCAGCGGGTATCGCTTCTGGCCATACCAGACGAACAGGTTCTCACGAGTCCATCCAAGGGTCCGATCCATGTGGCAGAGATTGCAGGCATTGGGTGTTCCATAGCGGGCCAATCGCTCGTTGCTGGGGGACTCGATCTGATGGGAGCGAATGGCCTTGAAGAGCGCATAGGTGGTGTGCGGCATGTGGCAATTCATGCAGTTGGAGCCCTCGGATCCCGGCGCATGATGGGTGTGATCGGTGATGCGATCGGTATATTGCGGCTGGGAGTGGCATGAGATGCATGATGCCGGCCCACCACCGGAAGGCTTGAGTTGATCGTCCGGATCGCCGCCGTGCATCGTATGGCAACTGGTGCAGCTCAGGGTGCCGCGGGTGAAGCATTTGGAGGCCGCCAACCCGTTGAATTCCCGGCCTCCGGCCAGAATCGTCCCATCGTCCCACCATTGTTCGCGGAAGAAACCGGGATTGCGCCGATAGTCGGCCACCCGCTCGGGTCGGGGGTCCACCCTGGGATGCTTCACCTCGTACCGTGTTTTGAACAACGAGTCACCCGGGCGGTAGGCCGAGCCGGACCGGGCGAAGTCCATGGAATGCTCCGGACGCAGGATGTAGGCACCATGGCACTGGCCGCACACCTCGCTGGAACGGCGATGGTCGAGCTTGGCCGGATTCACCGGATCGCATCGGGGCGCTGGAATCGCTGCAGCGTCCTGCTTCATCGCCAACCGTTCGGCGACATGCTTCTCGCCGGGGCCATGGCAGGCCTCGCAAGAGATGCCCAATTCGCCCACCCGGGTCTTGAGCAACCCCGTGCCTTCGTCCAGTCCGGGATTGCCTCCGGTGCTGTGGCATCGGATGCACTGGTGGTTCCATTGGATGATCAACCGCTGCCGGTCATCGGGCCCCCGCAGGAAAGCCTCGTCGCGCGGAATCCAGCGTCGATCCGCGATGAGATAGACCAGGGGCAGGGTCTGGAGCAGGCCCGGCACCCGTTCACTGGGAACCCAGTAGGTCTGATAGTGGTGGGATCCGGTGGTCATCACCACCGGGCGACGGACCCTGGGGAGCTTGCCGAGATCCACAGGCCGATCCGACACGCCCGCCTGCATCATCAGATCCGGATCCGGCATCTCTGCCCAGAAACCGTCCCCTTCCTTGAACACTCGGTACTTCAGGTTTCCCACCTCGACCGTCTGCCCGTCGAAGGCACCCACGATCGATTCCGCCGTGGCGGGCTGGGTCATGGTCCGATGGAAGGATCGGTGCCAACTGGAATGCTCTTCGGAATGGCACGAACGGCACTGGGATGAGCCGACATACCCGCGGGTGCGGTCGGCCTGGGGCAGGTTGGTGGAAAGAAGGGAGGTCGGTGCCTGGACCACCGGCCAGATCCAGTCGATCAGACGATCACCCGCCGCCAGCGGCGATATCATCAGATGGCCGATCAGGATCAGGCGTGCCAGACCGAGCCAACCGGGCAAACACGGTGGTCGGACCGGTGGCGTTCCAGAACGCGATCTCATCCCCTTGAATTCAAAGGAGGGGTCGGGGCAAGCCCCGACCCCTCCGTGGTTGGATACGACTGTCCGATCAGCGGCGCAGGCGTGCGAACTGCGACGCCTGGTCCGGGGTCACGGTCAGCGGGCTGACCGCCCCGGCGACATCGGTCCAAGGACCGTTGATCGACGGACTGGTCTGCAGCGTGCCGCCACCGGTCCAGGTGAGGGTGATCGAACCGTTGGCATTGCGGACGATGCCCGTGAAGGCGAGCGTCGGAGTGCCGCCACCACCACCCGGTTCGGCGACGGTGCGGCGGCGGAAGGTGCGGAGAGCACCGGCCTGCGTGCCGTTGACCAGCGCGCGGGTGCCGTCGGCATTCACCGTGAACCACTCCACGTTCGCGCCACCGCCACCTTCCATCCACAGCAGGCGGAACAGGTACACACCCGCCTTGGTCGCCTCGAAGTAGAACGCCGTGTCCGAGCTGCCCCGGCCGCCGTTGAACTCGCCCAACACCTGGGACTTCACGTTGTTCGTGGTGCCCACGGACACCTGGAACCCGTCGTCGCTGTTCACCACCATCGTGTACACCCCGGCCGCCGGGACCTCCACGAAGGTCAGCACCTCGCCCACGATGTTGTCCGTGCTGCCGTTCAGGCCCGGGATGCCCGGAACCGCCTCGTCGTTCACCGCCAGCTCACCGGCCCCGCTGGCCTTGAAGTTGCCGGCTTCGCCCGACGCCTGGTCGAAGTTCACGTAGTCGATCTTGAAGATCCCGCCCACTTCGCCGCTGGCGTCGTGCTCCGACGCCCCGTACGAACCGCTCAACTGCAGCTCGGCAGCCGACAGCACCGTGCCGCCCGGCCGACCCGCCGCCAGCTGGTGCGTCCGCCAGTTCATGCCGGCCTCGGTGCCGGTGCCCACCGCCGTCGCCAGATCCGCCGACAGCGTCGCGTACGTCGCGGCCGTGAAGCCCACGGTCTCCACCAGCTCCTGGCCGGTCGCCGTCGTGTAGGTCGCCTTCAGCGTGTGACGCGATCCGGACGGGATCAGCGACGGACTCGCATAGGTCACCACCACCGTGTTGTCCACGCGCTTGACCGTCGCTCCGGTGATCGCCGTGCCGTTGAGCTCCAGCTTCACGCCGGCCGACTCCTTGACCGTCATCCAGACCGCGTCGGTCAAGACCGCCGTGATCGTCTTCGGAGTCGAGCTCACGCTCATGTAGCCCGGCGCGATGAACTCGCCGGTCTCCTGCACCACCCGACCCGTGTTGTCCGTGAACCGGACCACCACCGGCACCCGCGAACGCGGAGCGAACACCTGCGTGCCCGTGTGGCTCACGAACACCCGCTCGCTCTCCGGATAGTTGTCGTTCACCAGATCCCGGGTCACCTCCACCGGCGTCACCGTCTTGCCGCCGATCGTCACCGTCACACCGGCCGACGTGTTCACCGTCTTGCCCAGCGCCTCCACGATCCGGTTCGTCACGGCCACGCCGTTGCCCGTCACGCTCGAGAGCAGCGGCGGCACACCCACCGCGATGTTGTCCACCGCCCACCACCAGTCGTTGGCCGCGGTCAGCATCCCGAAGCGCACCTTCATGCTCGTCGCCCCGGCCGGGTTGTTCAGCGGCACCACCACCGACTCGTTGATGAAGTCGACATCCTTCTTGAAGTTCGGGCTCTCCGAATCGGAATCGAAGTTCACCACGCGGTTCGTGTTGCCGCCGTCGAAGGCCACATCCACCACACCGTTCTGGTGATTGATCGGACGGCCGTTCTCATCCACAGGCCAGTTGGCCCCACCATCATCGAAGGCCTCAGGACGCCAGGTCGAATCGAACGCCAACACCAAGGAGTTGGCCGCCGCACCCTTCACGTTGATCTCCGGAAGGGAGATGTAGGAGTTGAACAACCCCTTCGCGTGAGCGGCGTCATCCCACTCGTCGGGATCGGCCACCATGACCGTCCCATTGCCGAACGACCACTCCGCACGGCGCTGGTTGCCCGCCGCACCCACCCACCAGTCCTTGTTGGCGAAGGTCCAGCCGGCCCACTCCACCATGCCGTCGTTCGGCGTCCCGAATCCGGGCATCTGGGAGTTGTCCAGCAGCCATCCGGTCGGAGGCGTGCCACTCCACACTTCCAGACCGGCACGGGACTCCTCCCGGTTCGGCCCCAGCGGGAGCGTTTCGAAATTCTCGGCAAACAGTCGGTTCGAGACCGCCTGGGCCTGCAAGGAACCCTGCATCGCCGAGGCGACCAGGGATGCGGCGATCGCCGACAGCAGATGCCGTCGACCGCCCGAGGGATTGATGGAGGATTTGTTCATGATCAAACGAATGGTGTCGCGCCAGGAGTCGATCCTGAGCGACCGTGTTGTTTAACCCGCTATGATCTGATCCGGGCAACCCATAAAGCAGTGGTTTGCCGGATTGTCACCGCTCCGGAAACAAGGTTCCTCGCTGGTCACTTGTCCGTGACGGAATGCGACCCCATTCGGCCGAATCCAAATCGTCGCGTGACCCGGCGCCCCCGAGTGGGTTTCAGTGCCTCCATGTCCATGGCACGATGTGCGGTGTTCGCAGGGGTGGGATCCCCGTTCGTCCTCGAGTCGAGGCCGATTCCGATACCCGGCCGGGGCGAAGTCCTCGTGTCCGTATCGATGGCGACCCTCTGCGGATCGGATCTGCACAGCCATCAGGGCAGACGTTCTGCTCCTGTTCCCGGCATCCTGGGCCACGAAGCGGTCGGACGGGTGGTGGCGGTGGGCGAGGGGCGCGATCGGGCTTGGGTAGGTCGACGGGTATCCTGGACGCTCACCGATTCCTGCGGTCGTTGCCGGGCCTGCACCTGCTGGGGAATCCCCCAGAAATGCGAGCGGCTTTTCAAATACGGGCATGCGGGTCTTTCCGATGGATCCGGCTTGAACGGCTGCTACGCCTCCCACCTGCTGCTGCGGGAGGGCACACACTTGGTGGGCATCCCGGATTCCCTGCCCGATAGCCTGGTGGCTCCCGCCAACTGCGCTTTGGCCACCATGATTGCGGTCGTCGAATCCCTGCCGGTCGCCGGCGATCGGATCGTCGTTCAGGGTGCCGGACTGCTGGGTCTGTATGGCTGTGCGCTGCTGAAGGAGTGCGGCTGGAATGAAGTGGTGGTGGTGGACCGTCAACCCATCCGCCTCTTGTCGGTGCCCCATTTCGGAGGCACACCGATGCTGAGCACCGATGGCACGCCCTTGGAGGCCGGGAGTGTGGATGCCGTGATCGAGGTCTCGGGCAGCGCGGCGGCGGTCGCCGACGGTGTCCGTTGGCTCAGGCCCGGTGGCCACTATGCCATCGCCGGACTGGTCCACCCGGACTCGGCACTGCATCTCACCGGGGAAACCCTGATCCGCAAGTGCCTGACACTGCGCGGCACCCACAATTACGCTCCGCGACACCTCGATGGGGCGATCGACTTCCTGTCCAGACATCGGGGCAACCGCCCTTGGGAGACACTGGTTTCACCTCCGTTCCCTCTCAGCCGGCTGGACGAGGCATTCCACCTGGCCGCATCGGGCCGCTGGCCTCGGGTTGCCGTTGTTCCGGATCCGGGACCGGCCACCGTTGCCTGATCGTCACTTGGACTGCGGATGCGGAGCTGAAACATCGGAGGGATGAACCCATCACCCAGTCCGAGGCCGAGTGCCGGCGCCGTATCGCCCAACGTCGGATGGACGCGGCACGCGACCAGAAATCCCGCGGCCATGGCGGTGTGGTGCACCGTCTCGGCCTTCGGAACGTACGCCTGCATGTATGGCTTCCGAAAACCGTTCACCGCGGGCGTCTATGTCGATGATCCGTTTTCACCCGGATTCAAGGCGTCTCTGATCGGGGCCCAGGTGTTGGGCTACACCCTCTCGAAGCTGATCGGTATCCGGGTCATCGCCGAGATGCCCCCGCGCCGGCGCATCGCCACGCTGCTGGGCCTCATTGCGGTGGCGCAGGCGGCCTGGGTGCTGTTCGGCGCCTTGCCGCCCTCGTTCGCCGGGGTCTGCCTGTTCCTGAATGGCCTGTCCCTGGGGATGGTCTTCGGTCTGGTGCTGGGATTCCTCGAGGGGCGCCGCCTTTCGGAAGCCTTCATCACGGGATTGTGCTGCAGTTTCATTCTGGCCGACGGAATCTCCAAGAGCGTGGGTCTCCGCCTGCTCGAGGCCGGGGTTCCTGAACGGTGGATGCCCGCCGCGGCGGGTGCCGTATTCGCGCTGCCGCTGTGGGGCTTCGCCTCGATGCTGGGTCGAGTCCCCCCTCCGGCCGAATCGGATGTGATCGCGCGTTCAGAGCGACTGCCCATGGACCAGGTGGATCGCTGGGGGTTTCTTCGGCGTCATGGTGGCATCGTGGTGCCCATCATCGCGGCCTACACGCTGGTCACCCTGCTGCGCAGCGTCCGCGCGGATTTTTCGCGTGAACTCTGGCAGGCCCTGGGTGCGCCGGGTGCCGCCTCGGTGTTCACCCGATCGGAGGCCTGGGTGACTCTGGCCATGATCCTACCTCTCGGACTGATCGTCCGCATCGCGGACCATCGGAAAGCCTTCTACGGAGGACTGGGGATCTCCTGCCTGGGTCTGGCCTTGGTGGTCGCCTCCAGCCTCGCCTGGCAGTGGCACCGGATCGGAGCTTTCGGGTTCATGGTGGCCATCGGCATCGGTCTGTATCTCCCCTACATCGCGGTGCATGCCACGGTCTTCGAGCGACTCATCGCGCTCAGCCGTGAACGGGCCAATTTGGGATTCCTCATGTACCTGGCCGACACCGCCGGATACATCGGCGTCTGCGCGGTGATGGCCATGAAAGGGCGCAGCCTGGGAACGACCGACATCCTGCCCCTGTTCCTGGATGGAGCCAGCCTGGTCGCCATTCTGGGGATCGGTTGCTTGGTCGCCGCCGCGTTGGCTCTACGGCGTTCGATGGGCGCACGCTGATCGACGGACCCGAATCGGCGACCCTCCCACAGGATCGGCAAACGGAAAAGGGGCGGACCCCATGGAGGGATCCGCCCCGTTGTTGATGAGTCGATGGAACTCGACCCGGAGTGATTATTCGACGATCACGCGGATGAATTCCGCGGCGGCACCGAAAGGCACTTCCACGGTGACGTCAGCGCCTGTGCCGGTGACCGGCGATTGGATCGGAGTCCAAGTGGCCTGATCCAAGGCCGAGCGGCTCTGGATCGTGTAGGTGCGGGCCGTTTCGGTCGTGAAGGCGATCTTCAGACCATTGGCCGAGGACGACACCGCCAACACGGGCGCCTTGGGTTGAGGCAGGGCCAGCGGGCCGGTCGGCTTGATGCTGGTGGCCTTGAAGAAGCCGTCGGCATCGAGGGCCGTCCAGTCCTGGGCCCAGTTCTCGGCACCGAAGGCTCCGGTGAAGTCCACCTTCACCAGGCCCGGCGTCTCGGTCT
>JAIXXC010000113.1 GCA_027490985.1 Verrucomicrobiales bacterium | reverse complement strand
GTTCCGGTCAAGGGCGTAGTTCCCGCCAAGGCGGTGGCCCCTGCCGTGCCGGCCAAAACCTCCTCGGTCAAGACCTCCTCGGCGAAGGCTGGCGGCGACAAGGCCGCTTCCAACCCCGCCCCGAAGGCGAAGACCTCAAAACCGGTCAAGGCGGACAAAGCGACCAAGACGACCGCCCCGGTCGTGGCACCGGCGGCGGCCAAGGCCTCCAAGCCGGCTCCCGCACCCAAGCCGACGAAGGCGTCCGCTGCAGCCAAGGCGCCCAAGGCGGGCGCTTCCGGCCGTTCCGACAAAGCCGATCGACGCTCCAAGAAGGACGAAGGCAAGGACGAGGGCGATCTCGACATCGTGGTGCCGAAGGAACCGCCCATGCCCATCGGTCCCACGGCCAGCCAGTTGGCCCAATTGGCCGCGGGCGACGGTGACGGTCCGACCCCCAACATCGGCACCATCAAGAACGCTTCCGGTGTGGACATCACCGAGAAGATCAAGGAACTGGTCCGCCAGTCGCAGGAACAGGGCTACCTGACCCACAGCGACATCGGTGACGTCCTGGCCGACACTCCGATGTCGCCGGAGGAGATGGACGAGATCTACATCAAGCTCCGCAACCTCGAGATCGAGATCGTCGACCAGGCCGAGGTCGACCGCCCGAAGGCCGCCGAGCAGGAGGAGGAGGAAGACAAGTCCCGCCTCGACATCTTGGACGATCCCGTCCGGATGTACCTCAAGCAGATGGGCCAGGTTCCCCTGCTCACCCGCGAGCAGGAGGTCGAGATCTCCAAGCGCATCGAGGAGAATGAAAACGAGGTCAAGCGCATCATCTACTCCTTCGGTTTCTCCGGCAAAGAGCACATCGCCCTGGCCGAGAAGCTCACCTCGGAGCCGCCCAAGGAGCGGTTCGACCGGGTCATCGTCGACAAGAAAATCGAGGTGCGTGAAGAGCATCTCAAGACCCTCCGCAAGCTCACCAAAGACGTCCGTGGGATCGACCAGCAGGTCGACGAGCACTGGCGCGAGCTTCAGGAGCAGGAGTCCAAGACCAAGCGGGAGAAGGTGCTCGTCGAGTTCAAGAAGCTCGACGACAAGCTCCAGAAGTCGTTCCCGAAGTTCTACTACAAACAGAAGGTCATCGAGGAAATGTCCCTCGTGGCCGAGAACATCCACGAGAAGTTCCAGACTTCCGTCCGCTCCATCAAGGAGCTCGACGCCCACAAGCGTTCGGCCCAGGCCCAGGCGATCATCCATGCCGAAGAGCGGAAGATCAAAGCGCTGGAGGAGTTCGTGCGCATGTCGCTCGAGGAGTACACCACCGCGTTCAGCCAGCTGAAGCACTTCGAGCGGAAGGCGCTCCAGGCCAAGACCGAGATGGTCGAAGCCAACCTCCGCCTGGTGATCTCCATCGCCAAGAAGTACACCAACCGCGGCCTCTCGTTCCTCGACCTCATCCAGGAGGGCAACATGGGCCTCATGAAGGCCGTGGAGAAGTTCGAGTACCGCCGCGGCTACAAGTTCTCGACCTACGCGACCTGGTGGATCCGCCAGGCCATCACCCGTTCCATCGCCGATCAGGCCCGCACGATCCGCATCCCGGTGCACATGATCGAGACGATCAACAAGCTGATGCGGGTGCAGAAGCAGCTGATCCAAGACTTCGGTCGCGAACCGACACCCGAAGAGATCGCCGACGAGATGCAGATGCCGGTCGAGCGCGTCCGGGCCGTCCTCAAGATGGCCCAGCAGCCGATCTCGCTGCAGAGCCCCGTGGGCGATTCCGACGACACCAACTTCGGCGACTTCATCGAAGACAAGGCCGCCGAGAATCCCTCGGACATGACCAGCTACAGCCTGCTCAAGTCGAAGCTGGCCGACGTGCTCGACTCGTTGACCGAGCGTGAGCGCAAGGTGCTCGAACTGCGCTTCGGCCTGCTCGACGGCTACAGCCGGACCCTCGAGGAGGTCGGCAAGCAGTTCAAGGTGACCCGCGAACGCATCCGCCAGATCGAGGCCAAGGCGCTGCGCAAGATGCGCCATCCGACCCGGTTGCGACAGCTCAACGGCTTCCTCGAAGGCGAAGAAGCCTTGGTCTGACGATCGAATCCCAAGCCCCGCTCGCAAGGCGGGGCTTTTGTCTGCACCCACTCCCCCTCCCGGAATGCCCCTCCCCAAAAACCTCGGGATCCTCAACCGACTTCGCCCGGTCCTGCAGGTCGGCCTGCTGACGGGCCTGCTGTCCCTGCGGATCGAAGCCGCCCCGGAGCCCGTGGCACCGCGCCGTGAAGCGCTCTTCGACGGACCTGTGCTCCACTGGGACGTGCAGGTCCGGCGGGTCGATCTGGCCAAGCTGCGGAAATCCGGCGGCCCTTGGAACAAGGAGCAGGACGAAGACGCCTCCGCCACCGTCCGGGCCGGCGGGAAGGTCTGGACGAATGTGGCCATCCACCTCAAGGGGGCCGCCGGCAGCTTCCGCCCGGTGGATGATCTGCCCGCCCTCACCCTGAACTTCGGCAAGTTCCAGGACGGCCAGACCTGCGAGGGGCACCGCAAGCTCCACCTCAACAACTCGGTCCAGGACGCCTCACGACTCGACGAGCTCGTGGCCTCGGAGATGTACCTCCAGTCGGGCGTTCCGACCCCCAGGGCCACGCGGGCTCTGGTGTCGCTCAATGGCCGCTATCTGGGCATCTATGTGCTCAAGGGAGGCTGGGACAAGGCCTTCCTCAAGCAGCACTTCGGCTCGTCCAAGGGCAACTTCTACGATCCGGGATTCCTCAAGGATCTCGACGCCAATCTCGAGCGGGACTCCGGCGAAGGCATCGCCGATTGGGCCGATCTGGTCGCGCTTCGCCAGGCTCTCCGGGAACCCGATCCGAACCAACGTCTGAACCGCGCTTCCCAGCACCTCGACCTGGCGCGCATCACCACCTTGGGCGCACTCCAGATCCTCGTGGACGACTGGGACGGCTATTTGCGGAACCGCAACAACTACCGGATCTATCACGATCCCGGCACCGATCGCCTCGTCCTGATGCCCCATGGCATGGACCAGTTGTGGCGCAGTCCGCGAGGTTCGTTCGCCCCGCCCCTGAGCAGCCTTCTCGGGCAGCGCCTGTTCACGATCCCGGCCATGGCCGACCAGCTCAGCCAGCGCATGCGCGACCTCACCAACACCGTGTTCAACCCTGGGTTTGTCGACGGTGTCGTGACGCTGGCACAGACCCGGCTGCGGGAACGCCTCGCCCTCGAGGGACGCGAGGACGAGATGCCCCCGGTCCAGAGGGAGGTGGACTCCACGTTGCAACGGATCCGGCAACGCATGGCCGCCTTCGCCGGACAACGCTACCAACCGCCCCAGCCCGTCGATTTCGACCAGGAGGGGCGCATTCGCCTCACGGGCTGGATGGCCCCTTCGACCGATCCCGCCGCCCTCCAACCGGCGACGCCGATCCGGTCCGACAACGCGCCGTCGATCCTCAAGCTCACCGCCAACCCCTCCGACGGGCGGGTCTCTCTCCAGAAGACGCTCCTGCTGCCGCCCGGAAAGTACCGGCTCGAAGCCCGGGTGCGCACCCGGGCCGTCTCCGGCTTCGGCGTGTGCCTCGATGCCGAGTGGGTGCGCCGGGGCCAACGGTTCGACGAGGGATCAAGCCCCCTGAAAGGCCTTGCGGGCACCACCGACTGGACCCTCCTCCAACGGGATCTGACGGTGTTGCCGCGGATCGACGGGGGCCGACGCCGGCCCGGCGGACCCATGAACGGGGCCGGCGATGCGGCGCGTGAGGTGCTGCTGCATGCGGAGCTTCGGGCCGATTCAGGCACCGCGGAGTTCGATGCCGACGCCTTCGTGTTGAGCAGGCTCCCCTCGCCGAAAGCCGCACCCACACCCCAGAACTAAAAAGCCGCCCCGATGGAGGCGGCTTTCATGGGAAAATCCGGACAAGGCGCTCAGTCGGCCTTGTGAACCGAGTGGCAGGCCTTGCAGTTGACGGCCGTCTTGAATCCGTCGAGCGCACCGGGCTTGCCGGCGACCAACGAGTCGGCGGCGGCCTGCAGGGCCTGCGTCTTCTCGGTCCAGCTGGCCAAGTCGCCCTTGGAGGGCTTGTTCAGCGCCAGTTCCTTGGTGAGGGAGGCCATCTTCTTGAAGTCGGCCTCGTTGCCCTGCCCCTTGGCGATGCGGGCGCTCAGGGATTCCTTGCCCTTGAAGCCGTCTTCCATGATCTGCTCGACAGACATTGAAGGCTTGGCGGCGGATGTGGCGGTGGAGGTGCAACCGGACACGACGGCGATCAGCGCGGCGGCCAGTGCGGCATGGGAAAGGGTCAGGCGGTTCACGAGTGTTTCAAATATGAGGATGGGATGGAATCCCAAGACGGCCCCCGAGTTCAAGGAGGAGATGGCCGAGAACCCTCTCCGGCCGCCCCGCCCTCGACCACCCGGGTGACCACACTGGAAACCTCTCCCGATTGGAGTCGGGTCTGGAGCCGTCTTCCCGGAACGAGACCCTGGGCTTGGCGGACGAGGGCACCGGTGTCGGCATCGAAGGTCAAGGAATACCCCCGATCCAACACGTTCTGGGGAGAGAGCAACCTCAGGCGCGAGACCAACGCCTCCAACTTCTGGCGGCGACGCTGCAACTGCCGCCTCGGGGCCGTCGACAAGGCCGACCGCAATCGCAGCCACTCATGCCGTCCGGCCTTCACCCGAGTCTGCGGTCTCAGGGCGAGCATCCGCTGGCGATAGCCCTCGAGAAGCCTCCCGACGGTGCGGACCGTCCGAACCACCGCCCGTCGCAGCGACTCGGTGGCATCGTCCACCCGTTGGGACCGGACCTCGAGCCGGCGCCTCGGATGCAGGCGGCCCCAGCGTCGGACCCATCCCTCGAGTCCGGTGCGGGAGCGGGTCAGCCTGCGGCGGGCCAACAGCGCCAAGCGCCGACCGGCCGAATCCACGAAGTCACGGCTGTCGACCCAGTCCTGGGTGAGGATCTCGGCCGCGGCGCTGGGAGTCGCAGCCCGGAGATCGGCGACGAAATCGGCGATGGTGAAGTCGATCTCGTGCCCCACGGCCGACACCACCGGGAGCCCCGAAGCGGCGATGGCGCGGGCCACGACCTCCTCGTTGAAGCACCAGAGATCCTCGAGCGAACCTCCGCCCCGGGTGACCAGGATCACATCGAGCGGGCGACCCGCATCCGACCAGCGGTTGAGCCGTCCGATGGCCGCGGCGATCTCCTGGGCGGCGCCCGCCCCCTGGACCCGCACCGGATCGAGGATCACCTCGGGACAGAAGCGGCGGGACAGCACATGCAGGACATCCTGGATGGCCGCCCCGGTCGGTGAGGTGACCAGGCCGATGCGGGCCACATACCGCGGGATCGGCCGTTTGCGGACGGCATCGAACAGGCCCTCGGCGGCCAGCTTTTCCTTCAAGCGCTCGAACGCGGCCTGAAGAGCCCCCACCCCTTGCACTTCGACGGTGGTGACCCGCAGTTGGTAATTGCCGCGGGGTTCGTACACGGTGATGTCGCCGCCGAGAATGACCTGGGCCCCATCCCGCAGGGCCGACCGCCCCGCCCCGCCCTGCCCCCGGAACAAGACGCAACTCAACTGGGCTCCGGCATCCTTGAGCACGAAATAGGCGTGTCCGGAGCTCTGCAGGCGGAAGTTCGAGACCTCACCGGCCACGCTCCGGTCGGCAAAACCGCTCTCCAGTTGCCGTTTGAGCTTCTGGGTGAGCTCGGTGACCGACTCCGGCGACTTCTTGGCCGTTTCAGCAAAGAGGTCGCCGGAAAAACTCCACTGGGATTTCGAGACCCGGGACATGGCGTTGGGATCGACTTCGAACAGGTGGAAAGGACTGCGGGCCGATCAGTCGAGCAACTCCGAGATGCGTCGGATCGACCGGGTGCGTCCGGTGGTCGGATCGATGTCCATCAGGGCTCCCTGGAGGCGAACCTGCCCGTTGGCCACCTCGAAGCGTTGCGGCAATCCGGTGAGGAAGCGCTTGAGCACCGGTTCGATCTGGCGCCCCAGCACCGAATCGTGCGGCCCGGTGAATCCGGCGTCGGTGAGGTAAGCCGTGCCCCCGGGAAACACCTGATCGTCGGCGGTCTGCACATGGGTGTGGGTCCCGATGACCGCCGAGACCGACCCGTCGAGCAGGCGCCCCATGGCGATCTTCTCGGAGGTCGCCTCGCCATGGAAATCGACCAGAATGACCTTCGTCGCCGTGCGCAACCGCGCCACTTCGGATTGGGCCAGGAGGAAGGGATTCTCGAGGGACGGCATGAAGGTGCGGGCCTGGAGGTTCAGCACCGCCACGGGCGGCAGCCCGGGTTTGTTCCAGACCACCGAGCCGTTGCCAGGCACCCCGGGTGGGTAATTGGCCGGACGCAGCACGCGGGATTCGGTGGTGAGAAACGAGGCCGTCTCCTTCTGGTCCCACACATGGTCACCCGTCGTGATGATGTCCACGCCGTAGCCGAACAACTCCTCGGCGATGCCCGCGGTGATGCCGTTGCCGCCGGCGCTGTTCTCGCCATTGGCGACCACGAAGTCGATCCCCTCGCGGTGCACCAGATCCTCCAGCAGCATCCGGACGGCACGCCGCCCGGGTTCGCCCACGATATCTCCCAGAAACAACAGCTTCACAGAGGGACACCCTGTCCGATTCAGCGGCGGCGAGGAAGAAAACTGTGCGATCAGTGCGGCTGATCGTCGCCGCGGACGGGACCGAACGCGGGCGGATTTTCCCTAGATCCCCACGCCGAATTCCCGGATCGTCTCGGCGCCGCATGTCACCATTCCGCTACGTATTCTGGAGGAGCTATCGGGAGGCGGGTCACCTGGCCGAACAGGCCCGGAAGATCCTGGACCACCAACGCGACCTGCTGGCGCCGGCTCGGATCGCCGAACTGGAAGAGGCCATCGCGCATCTGGAGTCGATGCGCACCACCGGATCCCGCGACGACATCGCCGCCGCGATGACCCGGGTCGAAGCCACGGCCCAGACCTCGCTTCTGGCCTACCCGCATGCGTCCCTGCGCGAGAATGTCGAAGGCCTGCTCACGATGGGGATCGTCCTGTTCGCTTTCCGGCAGTTCTTCTTCCAACCGATGGCGATCCCCACGGGGTCGGCCCAACCCACCCTCAACGGCATCACCTGCGAAGATCTCCGGTACAACGGCGGATCGGTTCCGAACCTGGCCGTCCAGGCCGTCGAATGGGCCCTCTTCGGATATCACTACTACGAGGTGATCGCCGATGAAGACGGCGAATTCGGGGGCGTGGGCCCCTCGAACGGGTCGGGCGGCCTCACCGGCGCACTCCGCAAGAATTTCGACCTCCAGGTCGGCAAGGTCACCTACACGGTCGGCACCTCCATGAGCGAGGGGCCCTACGACTTCATGCGCCACATGGGGTTGGCCAATGACTACGGCACGCTGCCCCAGCGCTCCTTCAAGAAGGGCGAACCGATCATCCGCTGCCGGGTCAAATCGGGCGACCGCCTGATGGTCGACCGGATCACCTACAACTTCCGGACTCCGCGGCGCGGCGACACCGTCGTGTTCAAGTCGATGCAGCACCCGGGCATGACGCCCAACACCCATTACATCAAGCGGTTGGTGGGACTCGGCGGCGAGAGCATCCGCATCGGGGACGACCGGCATGTGGTCGTCAACGGGAAGCGACTCGATGCCGCCACCCCGGGATTCGAGGGTGTGTACGGCTTCGACACCGCCCAGCATCCGGCCTCCAGTCGCTATTCGGGCCATGTGAACGGTCTCGGGTTCGCCGAGGGCCAATGGTTCTCGACCCACGAGGCCGAGTACGAACTGCTGCACAGCCCCGACGCCTCGGCCCCGCAGCAACTCAAAGCCATCGCCGAAGAAAAGGCCAAGGCCTGGCAGGGATTCACCAACCGCTCCGCCGCCGGCCCCGAAGGCACCCTCACGGGTCGGATCGCCCAACAAAGGTCCCTACTGGAATCGATGACCCTCAGCACGCCCAATTTCAGGGACTCCAAGGCCGAGGTCACGGTGCGCCCGGGGCACGTGCTGTGCTTCGGAGACAACACCATGAACAGCTCCGATTCCCGGATGTGGCCGGTGCCCGACTTCCCTCAGGAGCGCATCGTCGGCAAATCCGGCTGGGTCTTCTGGCCCCTGAGCCGTCGATGGGGATGGAGTCAGCACTGAACACCGCGTCGACCGGTGGCCGTTGGGGTTGATCCGGACAGGATCTTCCCTGCACCGACATCAGCGTTGACCGGACTCCATGAAGCAACACCATCCGGTGTCTGATTCTTTCCGCGCATGAAGACCCTGCTGTTCGTCTGCACCGGCAACACCTGCCGCAGCCCGATGGCTGCCGCTCTGGCCCGCAAGGCCCTGGGTGATTCGCAGGAGTGGCAGGTGGTCTCGGCGGGGATCAACGCCCTGAACGGCCAGTCGGTCAGCCCCCATTCGGTCACCGCGCTCCGGCAACTGGGCATCGACATCGCCCAGCATCGGGCGCAAATGCTCACCGGACGGCTGGTCCGAGAGGCCGACTACATCTTCGGCCTCACACGGGGCCATGTCGAAGGCATCGTCTCGCTGTATCCGGAAGCGGCCGAGAAGCTCTTCGTCCTCCGCGAATTCGAAGATGACATCAGCGATCTCGACCTCGACATCCACGACCCGATCGGCGGTCCCCTCGAGGGCTATGTCGAATGCCGCGATCAGATCCGCGGAGCCGTCGACGCCGCCGTCCGGTTCATCCGCGATGGAGGCGACACCCGCCGCGCCCTGACCGTGGCCCTGGGATCCGACCACGCCGGCTTCCCGCTGAAGCAGGCGCTGGCCCCGGCTCTGAACCGGATGGGCCTTCGGGTGCTGGACGAAGGGACTTACGGCCCCGAATCGACCGATTACCCCGACTACGCCCAGAGTGTCGGCCGTCGGATCGCTTCGGGTGAGGCCGATCTCGGGATCCTCATCTGCTCCACCGGCGTGGGCATCAGCATCGCGGCCAACAAGATCCCGGGGATCCGCGCGGCGCTGGTCCACAACGCCGAGGGGGCCGTCTTGGCCCGACAGCACAACGATGCCAATGTGCTGTGCCTCGGAGCGCGGTTCGTCTCGCCGGACCTGGCCGCGCAGATCGTCGAGAATTTCATCCAGACCCCTTTTGAAGGCGGCCGCCACGAGCGCCGCGTGAACAAGATCGAACCAGACATGTCCACCTCCCTCGCCACCGTAGATCCGCAGATCGCCGAGATCATCCGCCACGAGCGCTCGCGCCAACTCGAGAACATCGAGTTGATCGCCAGCGAGAACTTCACGAGCCCGGCCGTCATGGAGGTCCAGGGCAGCGTGTTGACCAACAAATACGCCGAAGGCTACCCGGGCAAGCGGTGGTACGGCGGCTGTGAATACGTCGACGAGGCCGAACAACTGGCCATCGACCGCGCCAAGAAACTCTTCGGGGCCGAGCACGCCAACGTGCAACCCCACAGCGGTTCCGGGGCCAACATGGCCGTGTATTTCAGCATGCTGAAGCCGGGCGACAAGCTGCTGACCATGGACCTGAGCCATGGCGGCCACCTCACCCACGGCAACAAGGCCAATTTCTCGGGCAAATTCTTCGAGATCGTCCACTACGGCGTCGGCAAGGACAGCGAACTCATCGACTACGACCAGCTGGCCAGCATGGCCCGCGAGCACCGGCCCAAGATGATCACCGTCGGGGCCTCGGCCTACTCCCGCCGGATCGACTTCCAGCGCATGGGCGAGATCGCCCGCGAGGTGGGTGCGATGCTGCTGGCCGACATCGCCCACATCGCCGGTCTGGTGGCCGCCGGAGTCCACCCGAGCCCCGTGCCGCATGCCGACTTCGTCACCACGACCACCCACAAGACGCTCCGCGGCCCCCGTGGCGGGCTCATCCTGTGCAAAGCGCAGTATGCCAAGGCCATCGACTCTCAGGTGTTCCCGGGCATCCAGGGCGGCCCCCTGATGCATGTCATCGCGGCCAAGGCCGTGTGTTTCCACGAGGCGCTCCAACCGGGCTTCCAGGCCTATCAGCAGCAGATCGTCCGCAATGCGGCGGCCCTGTGCGAGGGCATGAAGCGCAACGGATTCCGCATCGTCAGCGGCGGCACCGAGAACCACCTGATGCTCGTCGATGTGGGTGCGCGCGGGTTGACCGGCAAGCAGTGCCAGTTGGCGCTCGATGTGGCCGGCATCACCACCAACAAGAACACCATCCCCTTCGAGACCCGTTCGCCCTTCGAGGGCAGCGGCGTTCGCTTGGGAACCCCGGCGGTCACCACCCGCGGCATGCGCGAGCCCGAGATGCTGGCCATCGCCGACATGATCAGCGAGGTGCTCCTCGACATCGCCAATCCGGCCACGGCGGCGAAGGTGCGCGATCGCGTCAAGGCGCTGACCGCCCGTTTCCCCCTGCCCTACTGAGGCGACAATCCGGGCCGGGCTCCCCGGCGGAGCCCGGATGACTCCTTTCCGGATGACCAATCAAAAGAGCGGGAGGTAGACTCGGTCCCATGAACAACGCCGCCCCCCGCCCCGGTGGCACGCTCGACGAGTTGGCCAACCTGGCGGCTCAGGTGAGCTTCGCACCGGCGGCCATCGTCGCCCTGGAGGAGCAGCACGGCTGGATGCCGGCGGGTCAGACCGGCTGCACCGTGGAGTTCATCGAGGCGGTGCTGCCGGTGATCTCGCGGGCGGCGGTCAGCATCCATGATTGGATCGAGATCCGCGATGCCCCCGGCCAACTGCCGGAGGGGTGGCGCTGGCTCTCGTGCCTTCCGGTGCGCGTTCCCGAAGGAGGAGTGGCCGGTGTGATCGCCGTGCTGGATCGATCCCCGCGGCGGCTCAATCCCGGCCAACGGGCCGGACTCCAGACCGTCGCCCGTCAGGTCGTTGTCCACCTGGAACTCCGTCGACAGGCCACCGACCTCGCCGCCACCACCGAACAGCATCGGCAGACCGAGACCCGTCTCCGGGACAACGAGGCCTATTTCCAGGCTTTGGTGGAGTCGCTGCCCCAGAACATCTTCCGCAAGGACCTCAACGGCCGGTTTACATTTGTAAATGGCGCCTTCTGCCGGACCCTGCAACGCAGCCAGAACCAACTGATCGGGGTCACCGATTTCGATCTCTTCCCCGAAGAATTGGCCCGGCGCTACGTCGACGACGACCGTCAGGTCATCAGCACGGGAAACCCGCTCGAGAAGACCGAGGTCAACGTCACGCCCGACGGTCAGCGCCACTGGTTCCATGTGATCAAGACCCTCCTGCTGGACGCGAGCGGCCAACCGGTGGGCATCCAGGGCAGTTTTTGGGAGGTCACCCTGGAGAAGCGCGCCGAGGAACTGCTCGCCCACGAGCGGGATCTGCTCCATGCGCTGCTCGAACACGCCCCCGACGCGATCTATTTCAAGGATCGGGAATCCCGGATCACACGTGCCAGCCGCGCCCTGGCGCACCGGGTGGGCGTGTCCGACCCGAAGGCCTTGATCGGCAAGACCGACCACGACTTCTTCGACCGCCAGTACGCCGATGCGGCCCGCTCGGATGAGCAGGAGATCATCCGCACCGGCCAACCCATCCTCGGCCGCCTGGAGAAGGAGAACCTGCCCGACGGACGGGTGCGTTGGGCCCTGACCAGCAAGATGCCGCTCAGGTCGCCCGACGGCCAGATCGTCGGCACGTTCGGACTGTCCCGCGACATCACCGAACTTCAGGCCGCACGCGAGCAACTCGAGCGCACCGAGGCCAACTACCGCGGACTCGTGCAGAACGCGGTCGACGGCATCTTCCAGACCACCCCCGACGGCCGCTACCTCAACGCCAACCTCGCGCTGGCCAAGATGTACGGCTTCGACACGGTCGACGAACTCCTGGCCAGCCGCACCGACATCGAACGGCAGCTCTATGTCGATCCGCGTCAGCGCGACCGCTTCGAGGAACTGCTCAATCGCAACGACAAGATCGACCATTTCGACAGCGAGGTGTACCGCAAGGATGGGCGCAAGATCTGGATCAGCGAGAATGCCCGGGCCGTCCGCGACGCCTCCACCGGCAAGCTCCTCTACTACGAGGGCACGGTCGAAGACATCACCGCCCGCAAGAAGGCCGAGAGAGATCTCAACGAGGCCAACGCGGCGCTGGCCGCGGCGCGCGACGTGGCGATCGAATCGGCCAGGGCCAAGTCCCAGTTCCTCGCGAACACCTCGCACGAGATCCGCACACCGATGAACGGCATCATCGGCTTCGCCCGGCTGTTGCTGGACACCCCGCTGAACCCCGAGCAGCGGGAATACGCCGGGACCGTGCTGCACAGCGCCCAGAACCTGCTCAAGGTGCTCAACGACATCCTCGACTTCTCGAAGATCGAGAGCGGCAAACTGGCCTTCGAGGACATCGAGTTCGACCTGCGGCCGCTGGTGGAGGACACCGTGGAGCTGCTGGTCGAGATCGCCCAGGCCAAGGGAGTCGAAGTGGCCACCCGCATCGACCACGCCCTGCCGGCCTCTCTGCGGGGAGACCCCGGACGGATCCGGCAGGTGCTGACCAATCTGCTCGGAAACGCGATCAAGTTCACGCAGGAGGGTGAGGTCACGGTCCTGATCGACGTGCTCGAAGTCCGGGCCGGCCGATGCCGCATCGCCTGCCGCGTCAAGGATACCGGCATCGGCATCGAGCCGGCCGCCCTCGGCCGGATCTTCCAGGAATTCACGCAGGCCGACGGCTCCACCACCCGGCGCTTCGGCGGCACCGGGCTCGGGCTGTCGATCTCGCGCGAACTGGCCCGCCGGATGGGTGGCGACATCGAGGTGAGCAGCGAACCGGGCCATGGGTCCACCTTCACCATGACCGCGGTCTTCGATGTGGTGAGCCCCGCCCCGACGGCGCCGTCCCCCACCCCGCTGCGGCTCCTCATCGCCGATGCCCATGACGCCACCCGGGAGGCCTTCGAGCATGAGATGACCCGATGCGGCGCCGCGGTGACGGCCGTGCCCACGGCCGCGGCGGCCCTCGACGAACTGCGTCGTGCCGCCGAATCGGCCACCCCCTTCGATGCGGCTTTCATCGCCCTCCAATTGCCCGACATGGACGGCCTGACGGTGGCCCACGAGGTGCATTGCATCGAATCGATCGCCTTGGTCCGCATCGTGCTGATCGCGGCCGTCTCGCAACGACCCGACCCCAACCTGCTCCGCACCGTGGGCATCGCCGGTCACCTCATCAAACCCTTCAAGCAATCGCGATTGCGGGAGGCGCTGCGGGCCCTGGCGGCCGGAGAGAGCCTTCTCGGGGGATCCCACATCGTGACCGACATGCCGCTGAGCCCCGGGCTGGGCGGACGCTCGCTTCGACTGTTGCTGGCCGAAGACAATCTGGTGAACCAGAAGCTGGCCGTCACCCAACTCCGCCGCCTCGGCCACAGTGTCGCCGTGGCCTCGAACGGGCGTGAGACCCTCCAGGCTCTGCTGCGGGAACCCTTCGACGCGGTCTTCCTGGACTGCCAGATGCCCGAACTCGATGGCTACGAGACGGCCCGCGAGATCCGCCGGCTCGAGGCCGATCGGAAACTGGGCAGTCGCCCGCCGGCCTTCCTGATCGCCCTCACCGCCAACGCCATGGCCGGTGATCGTGAGAAATGCCTCGCGGCCGGCATGGACGAGTTTCTCACCAAACCCCTCGATCTGGACCAATTGCCCGGAGTGCTCAATCGGGCCGTCGGGATGCCGACCCCGGAAACCGCGGCGACCTCACGCCCTGGCGCGCTGGAGGTCCCACCCCGGCCTGCTGCGACCGAGACCCTGCCGATCCTCGACCCGACACTGCTGGATTCGCTGCGGAACCTTCGTTTCGAAGGGGAACCCGATCCGGTCATCGAGATCATCGACCTGTTTCTCCGCGACACTCCTTGCCGACTCGAAGAGGCCCGATCGGCCGCGGAACGGCGCGATGCCCCCGGCGTCCAGGCCCCGGCGCACACCCTCAAAGGCAGCGCCAACAACCTGGGTGCCCGTCGACTCGGAGCCGCGGCCGGAAGCCTCGAGCAGCAGGCTTCGACCGGCCGGTGGGACCTGATCGAGCCGCTGCTGGCGGCCGTGGCCGAGGAACTGCGGAGGCTGAGCCCGGAACTGGAAGCCCAGCGCTCCCGATGACAGGCGCGGAAGTGGCCTCCCCGCGTGTCACTTCATCATCGACTCGATCTCTTCGGCTTCGATGGGGATGTCGGCCATGAGGTCCACCGGGCCCGTCTCGCTGATCAGCACATCGTTCTCCAACCGCACCGCGAGGTTCTCCTCCGGAATGTAGATGGCCGGCTCGACCGTCATCACCCAACCGGGGGCGAACGGCTGTCCCATGTGGCCCAGATCGTGGACATCGAGACCGATCGGGTGGCCATTGCCGTGCATGAACCACTTCTTCACCGGCTTCTTCGACGGATCGGTCACCTTCACCTTCAGATCCTTGGGCTTCAACAAGCCGAGGTCGACGCACTCGCGGGCCACCAGATCCTCGGCCTCCGCCTGCCACTGGCTCCAGAGCTTGCCCGGAGTCAGGCCGGCGATGGAGGCCCTCAACACCCGGAGCACCGCATCGTAGACCTGCCGTTGGCGGCGGGTGAAACGGCCGTTGATGGGGATCGTCCGCGTCAGGTCGGAATTGTAGTTGGCGTAGCTGGCGGCCACGTCGAGCAGCAGCACATCGCCGCTCCGGCAGACCTGATCGTTGTCCAGATAATGCAGGACGCAGGAATTGCGACCCGCTCCGATGATCGGATTGTAGGCGAAGCCTCCGCGTCGTCGGATGAACTCGTGGGCGAATTCCGCCTCGACCTCGCATTCGTTGACCCCGGGCTCCACGAAGCGGCACACCCTCTCGAAACCGGCCCGGGTGATCGAACAGGCATGGCGGATGAGGTCGACCTCCAGGGGGTCTTTCACCACCCGGAGCGTGTGGAGCAACGGCGCGAGCCGCCGGAATTCATGGAGCGGGTAGCGGGACTGCAGGTCGCGGATGAAGCGGACATCCCGCGACTCGACCTCCACCACGGCACGCTTGTGCTCGTTGGTGTTGAGCCACACCGAGCGGGCCTCGCACATCAGCCGGTGCAGCATCCTCGGGAAATCGCTCGTCCAATGGACGGAACGGATCCCCGAAACCTCCGTGGCCTGGGGCTTCGTGAGCTTGTGTCCCTCCCAGATGGCGATGAGTTCGCTCGTCTCACGCAGGAAGATCATCTCCCGCATCCGCTCGTCTTCGGCATCCGGGAACAGCACGAGGATGGACTCTTCCTGCTCGACGCCGCTGAGGTAGAACAAATCGGTGTTGGGCACCATCCGAAGGGTTCCGTCGGCATTGGTGGGCAGCACGTCATTCGCGTTGAGAATGACCATCGCCCCCGGGGGAAGCAGGGCGCGAAGCCGTTTTCGGTTCTGGACGAAGAGCGCGGACGGGATCGGAGCGTGTCTCACGCACTCCAGAGTCACCGTGCGCGCCGCCCCGTCAATCCTCCGATGATCCTCCGACCGAGTGGCGATGACGACGGCGCTCAACCCGGGCCCCGGAAGACTCTCAACTGATCGTCCGGAGGCAGTCGTCGCAACGTTTCCGAAATCGGGATGGCGGCTCCGGGAAACCGGAATTCGGGCTCCAATTCGGCCAGCGGCTGCAGGACGAATCGACGCACTTGGGCCCGGGGATGTGGCAGGGTCAGCTCCACGGAAGCGCGTGTCTCAGGTCCCCAGGCGATGAGGTCCAGATCCAGGGGCCGCGCCTCATTGAGCACCACTTTGGGGCGCCGCCCGGCCTCGACCTCCAGGGACTGCAGGAATCGCAACATCGACTCGGGCGAGTCTCCGATCACCGGCGTCAGGATGGCCACCGCATTGAGGAACCGGGGCGAACCCGGCGGGCAGTCCATCGGGGTGCTCGTCCACAGGGAGGAACGCCGCAAGGGCCCGACCGAGCGGGATTCGATGCGGTCCATGGCCCAACGGATCAGGGACTCCGAGTCTCCGAGATTGGAGCCGAAGGCGACCACCACCTGGAGCGGGGAGGCATCCATGCGCACGGGCGGATCCGGATCGACCGGAGTCCGGAATCAGTGAAGTCCGAGCACGTCCTGCATGCTGTAGATGCCGGCCGGCTTTCCGACCACCCAGGCCGAGGCACGCAGAGCCCCCTGGGCGAAGGTGTCGCGACTGCTGGCCTTGTGGGTCAACTCCACCCGCTCGCCGACCGCGGCGAAGAGCACGGTATGGTCGCCGACCACGTCGCCGCCCCGGACCGCATGGATGCCGATCTCGGACGGCGTGCGGGCCCCCACGATGCCCTGTCGACCATGGCGCAGGGCCTCGTCCAACTGGACCTTGCGGACGTCTCCGAGGATTTCCAGCAGCGTCGTGGCGGTGCCGCTGGGCGCATCCTTCTTGAGGCGGTGATGGGTCTCGATGACCTCGAGATCGAAGGAGGGGCCGAGGATCTCGGCCGCCTTGCGGGTCAGCCAGAAGAGGGTGTTCACCCCGGTCGAATAGTTCGAAGCCCATACCATCGGGATCCGGCTCGCCGCCGACCGGATGGAGGCCTTCTCGGCCTCGCTGTGGCCGGTGGTGCCGATGACCAAAGCCTTGCCCTGGGCGGCACACAAGGAGGCCACGCCAGCGGTGGCATCGTGATGGGTGAAATCGATCACCGCGTCGGCCTGGGGCAGCACGGCGGCCAGATCATCCCCGACATCCAACCCGGCCACGACCTGCAGTCCGGGATGGTCTTTCGCACACGACAGCAGTGCCTGACCCATCCGCCCCCGGGAACCATTGATGATGATGCGCGTCACAAACCCGACCCTATCGCCAAGCCCCGCCTCGGACAAGAAGGCCATTG
>JAIXXC010000108.1 GCA_027490985.1 Verrucomicrobiales bacterium | reverse complement strand
CCACCCTGGGCCGGCAGCATCAGCGCCAACTCCGCCCCCGTCACACCCACCTCGACGCCACCGGCGGTCAGCAGCGCACTCGCACCCTGGGCCACCACCTGGATGTCGTCGCCTTGCTTCCGGAAGCCGAAATTGCCCCCGAGTCTCACAAACCCGCCCACCTGGGCGCTCAATCCCTCCATCGACACCACCGTGGTGTTGTCGACGGCTTTCAGCGCCGCACTGATTGTCCGAGTGCCCAGGGCGACGGCCAGCACACGGTCCTGATCGACTCCGGTGTTGTTGAACACCACCGACACGGAGGTGGCCGTGGCGCTGGCAAACCCGGCACCCAGAGACAGATCCACCGCACCCGAGGCCTGCAACGCCAGCTTCTGGTCGCCCCGGATCAACAGCGCCAGAGAGGCGTCCTTGACCCCGACCCGGATGGCTGAACCGGTGGTCAGAGAGGCGGCGGCACCGGTCGACACCACCCACAATTCGTCGTCAGCCGCTGTGGCTCCGAAGGTCTTCTTGACGCCGAAGTCGCCCGAGAGGGTCACGAAGCCGCCCACCGTCGCCGTCAATCCGGTCACCGTCAGGGAGCCCGTCTTGTCGGCCACCTGCAAGGGTGCGGCGATGGTGGTGTCACCGACCGATACGGAAACCGTACGATCCACATCGGCACCCGTGTTGTTGAAGGCGATGCCGATCTCGCTCGCACGGGCGCTGGCGAAGCCGTTGCCCAAGCTCAGATCGACTGCACCGGTGGCCTGCAGCGCCAGTTTCTGATCGCCGCGGATCATCACCGCCAAGGTGGCGTTGCTCACACCCGCTCGGACCAGCGTGCCCGCCGTCAGCGACGCCGCAGCCTGGTTGGACACGAACACCAATTCATCTTGGGCGGCTGTCGCACCCGGAGTCCTCTGGACACCGAAGTTGCCCGACACCGTCACAAACCCCGCCACCTGAGCCTGCAGGCCGCTCACCACCAGTGCCGCCTCACCCTTCTTCACATTCAACGGGGCCGAAACCGACACCGCACCGATCGACACCGTCACCGTACGGTTCTCGATGTCCGCCTCGGTGTTGTTGAAGGCCACACCCACCGCGGTCGCACTGGCGCTGGCGAACCCGTTGCCCAGGCTCAGATCGACGGCCCCTGTGGCCTGCAACGCCAGCTTCTGATCCCCGCGGATCATCAACGCCACCGTGGCCTTGCTCACACCCGCCCGCACCAGAGTGCCCGCCGTCAACGAGGCCGCGGCCTGGTTGGACACGATCAGCAATTCATCCTGGGCCGGCGTCGCCCCCGGTGTCCTCTGGATACCGAAATCACCCGAAAGGCTCACAAAGCCCGCCACCTGGGCTTGCAAGCCGGTGACCACCAAGGCCGCTTGACCGTTCTTCACATTCAACGGCGCCGACACCGACACTCCACCGACCGCCACGGTCACCGTGCGGTTCACAATGTCCGCGCCGGTGTTGTTGAACGTCACGCCCACGCCCGTGGCGCTCGCACCGGCGAAGCCATTGCCCAGGCTCAGGTCGACGGCGCCCGTGGCCTGCAACGCCAGCTTCTGATCCCCGCGGATCATCAACGCCACCGTGGCCTTGCTCACACCCGCCCGCACCAGAGTGCCCGCCGTCAACGAGGCCGCGGCCTGATTGGACACGATCAGCAATTCATCCTGAGCCGGCGTCGCTCCCGGGGTCCTCTGGATACCGAAATCACCCGACAGGCTCACAAAGCCCGCAATCTGCGCCTGCAGACCGGTGACCACCAAGGCCGCTTGACCGTTCTTCACGTTCAGCGGCGCCGACACCGAAACCTCACCCACCGCCACCGTCACGGTGCGATTCACGATGTCCGATCCGGTGTTGTTGAAGACCACACCCACCCCGGTCGCACTGGCGCTGGCGAAACCGTCGCCCAGGCTCAGGTCGACCGCGCCCGTGGCTTGCAGCGCCAGCTTCTGATCCCCGCGGATCATCAGGGCCACCGTGGCCTTGCTCACACCCGCCCGGACCAGGGTGCCGGCCGTCAACGAGGCGGCCGCTTGATTCGACACGATCAGCAGTTCGTCCTGGTCTGCGGTCGCACCCGGCGTCTTCTGGATGCCGAAATCACCGGACAGGCTCACGAAGTCCGCCACTTGCGCCTGCAGGCCGGTGACCACCAAGGCCACCTGACCGTTCTTCACATTCAATGGCGCCGACACCGAGACACCCCCGACCGCCACGGTCACCGTGCGATTCACGATGTCGGCCCCGGTGTTGTTGAAGGCCACGCCCACCCCGGTCGCACGGGCACTGGCGAATCCATTGCCCAGGCTCAGGTCGGCCGCGCCCGTGGCTTGCAGCGCCAACTTCTGATCACCGCGGATCATCAGCGCCACCGTGGCCTGACTCACACCCGCGCGGACCAACGTGCCCGCCGTCAGCGAGGCCGCCGCCTGATTCGAGACGATCAGCAATTCGTCATCGACCGCGGTCGCACCCGGCGTCTTCTGGATGCCGAAATCGCCCGAGACGCTCACGAAGCCCGCCACCTGAGCCTTCAGGCCGGTGACCACCAACGCCGTCTGGCCGTTCTTCACGTTCAACGGTGCGGACACTGAAACCTCACCCACCGACACCGTCACCGTGCGGTTCTCGATGTCCGCTCCGGTGTTGTTGAAGGCCACACCCACCCCGGTCGCACTGGCACTGGCAAACCCATTGCCCAGACTGAGATCGGCCGTACCCGTCGCTTGCAGCGCCAGCTTTTGATCACCGCGGATCATCAGCGCCACCGTGGCCTTGCTCACACCCGCTCGGACCAACGTGCCGGCCGTCAGCGAGGCCGCTGCCTGGTTCGACACGATGAGCAACTCATCCTGGGCCGCGGTGGCACCCGGCGTCCTCTGGATGCCGAAATCGCCCGACAGACTCACGAAGCCCGCCACCTGCGCCTGCAAGCCGGTGACCACCAAGGCCGCCTGGCCGTTCTTCACATTCAACGGCGCCGACACGGAGACATTCCCCACCGTCACCGTCACCGTCCGGTTCACGATGTCCGCCCCGGTGTTGTTGAAGGCCACGCCCACCGCGGTCGCGCTGGCGCTGGCGAACCCGTTGCCCAGGCTCAGGTCGACGGCACCGGTGGCCTGCAGCGCCACCTTCTGATCGCCGCGGATCATCACCGCCACGGTGGCGTTGCTCACCCCGGCGCGTACCGCCGTACCCGCCGTCAGCGAGGCGGCCGCCTTGTTGGAGACGATGAACAACTCATCCTGAACGGCCGTGGCACCGGCCAGTCTGCGGACACCGAAATCGCCCGAAAGGCTCACGAAGCCCGCCACCTGAGCCTGCAGGCCGGTGATCGCCAACGCCGCCTCACCGTTCTTCACGTTCAACGGGGCGGACACCGAGACATCCCCCACCGCCACGGTCACGGTACGGTTCTCGATGTCCACTCCGGTGTTGTTGAAGGCCACGCCCACCCCGGTCGCGCTGGCACTGGCGAAGCCATTGCCCAGGCTGAGATCGGCCGCACCCGTGGCTTGCAGCGCCACCTTCTGATCGCCGCGGATCATCAGGGCCACCGTGGCCTTGCTCACCCCCGCCCGCACCCAGGTGCCGGCCGTCAGCGACGCCGCCGCTTGGTTGGAGACGATGAGCAACTCATCCTGGGCCGCCGTCGCACCCGGCGTCCTCTGGATGCCGAAATCGCCCGACAAACTCACGAAGCCCGCCACCTGCGCCTGCAACCCGGTGACCACCAAGGCCGCCTGGCCGTTCTTCACGTTCAACGGCGCCGACACCGACACATCCCCCACCGCCACGGTCACCGTGCGGTTCACGATGTCCGCCCCGGTGTTGTTGAAGGCCACGCCCACCGCCGTCGCGCTGGCGCTGGCGAAGCCATCGCCCAGGCTCAGTTCGGCCGCGCCCGTAGCCTGGAGCGCCAGCTTCTGGTCGCCGCGAATCATCACCGCCACGGTGGCCTTGCTCACCCCCGCCCGCACCAGCGTGCCGGCCGTCAGCGCCGCCGCCGCCTGGTTGGAGACGATCAGCAATTCATCCTGGGCCGCGGTGGCACCGGCGGTCTTCTGAATGCCGAAATTGCCCGACAGGCTCACGAAGCCCGCCACCTGCGCCTGCAAGCCGGTCACCACCAGGGCCGCCTGGCCATTCTTCACGTTCAAAGGCGCCGAAACCGAAACCTCACCGACCGCCACCGTCACCGTGCGGTTCACGATGTCGGCCCCGGTGTTGTTGAAGGCCACGCCCACCGCCGTCGCGCTGGCGCTGGCGAAGCCACCGCCCAGGCTCAGATCGACGGCGCCCGTGGCTTGCAACGCCATCTTCTGATCACCGCGGATCATCAACGCCACCGTCGCGTTGCTCACACCAGCGCGCACCGCGGTGCCCGCCGTCAGCGCGGCCGAGGCGGTATTGGACACGATCAGCAGTTCATCGGCGGCGGCAGTGGCCCCGCTCGTCTTCTGCACCCCGAAGTTGCCCGCGACGGTCACGAAACCACCCACCGTGGCTTGGAGGCCATTGAGGGCCAGCGCCGCCTGACCTTGGGTCACCTTCAGCGGAGCGGTCACAGAGACGTCGCCCACGGTCACCGACACCATCCGATTCACATCCGCCCCGGTGTTGTTGAAGGCGATGCCGATCGAGTCCACCGAGGCCGAGGCGAAGCCCTCACCCAGGTTCAACTCCGCTGCGCCGGTGGCTTGCAGCGCCAACTTGCCATTGCCGCGGATCACCAGCGCCACCGTGGCGTTCCGCACACCGGCCCGGAGGACGCTTCCGGCACTCAAGCCGGCCGAGGCCTGGTTGGAGACCACCAGCAATTCATCAGCCGCCGGCGAACTACCGCGGACGCGCTCCACTCCGAAATCACCCGACAGCGTGACGAACCCGGCCACCTGGGCTTGCAAGCCATTGATCACCACCGACGCCTGACCATTGCGGACACTCAGCGGCGCACTCACGGTCGTCGCCCCCACCGAGACTGTGAGCGTGCGATTCACCACATCGGCTCCGGTGTTGTTGAAGGCCACACCGATCGAGGTGGCCGAGGCGGTCGCGAAGCCGTCTCCCAGATTCAAGTCGGCCGCACCGGTGGCCTGAACCGCCAGTTTCTGATCACCCCGGATCACCATGGCCAGTCGGGCGTCACGGACCCCGGCCCTGAGAGCGACTCCAGCCTCGACCCGGGCCTCGGCGCTGTTGGCCACGACGATGAGCTCCTCCTGCTCGGGCTTGCTGGCCGACACCTTCTGAACCCCGAAATTGCCGGAAATGCTGACGAATCCGCCCACGGTGGCCTTGAGGCCGCTCAGAATGACCGCCGACTGACCCGCGGCCACCTGGAGCGGGGCGCTGACCTCGATGGCACCGACGCGAACCGCGGCCGTACGGGCCACGTCCTGGCCGGTGGTGTTGAAGATCACCCCGACCGTCGTCACCGAGACCTCGGCGAACCCGTTTCCGAGGCTCAGATCGGCCGCACCGGTCGCCTGCAGCGCCAACTTCTGGTCGGCGCGGATGATCAGCGCCAGCGTGGCCTCGCTCACACCCACTCGGACCACATCGCCTGCGGTCAAACGGGCCGAGGCATTGCGGGCCACGACCACCAACTCCTCGGGCGCGGTACCGATGGCCGGCGTCTTCTGGACACCGAAGTCACCGGCGATCGTCACGAATCCGCCGATGGTGGCCTTCAATCCGGTCAACACGACCCCGGACTGACCATTGAGCACCTTCAACGGCGCGGCCACCACCACCTGGCCCACGGCCACGGACAACAGGCGGTCCATATCTTCACCGGTGTTGTTGAAGGCAACGCCCACGGCGCTCACCGAAACACTGGCGAATCCATCCCCCAGACTCAGGTCGGCCGCACCGGTGGCCTGCAGCGCCAACTTCTGGTCACCCCGAATCACCAAGGCCACGGTGGCTTCACGGACACCCGCCTTCACCGCGGTGCCCGCCGTGAGCGACGCCGCCGCGTTGTTGGACACCACATAGAGCTCATCGAGGCCCGAGGTCGCGCCCAGGCGCAATTGCAGTCCGAAATCACCGCTGATCCGGGCGAATCCGGCGATGGAGGCCTGCAGAACGGTCACGGTCACCGTGGACACGCCCTGGGCCACCTTCAGCGGAGCGCTGGTGGACACCGATCCCACCGCCACGGTGAGTGTCGTGTCGAGATTGGCCCCGGTGTTGTTGTAGGAGACCCCGAGGCCCGCGGCCGTGGCCGAGGCGAAGCCATCACCCAATTGGAGTTCGGCCGCACCGGTCGCCTGCAGCGCCAGTTTCTGATCGCCCCTCACCAGCAACGCCACCTTCACCTGACTCACACCGGCGCGCACCACCGGTCCGGCCCGCAGCGAGGCCGCGGCGGCATTCGACACCACCCAGAGCTGTTCCTCGCCTGCCTTCGTCCCCGGATCGAACTTCACACCGAAGTCGCCGGACACCGTCACGAAGCCACCCACGGTGGCCTCGAGGCCCGTGATCACCACGGTGGAAACACCCTTCTTCACCACCAACGGCGCACTGACGGAAACGTCTCCCACCTTCAAGGTGATCTCGCGATCGACATCGACTCCGGTGTTGTTGAAGGACACCCCGATCCCCGCGGCGGCCACCCGGGCGAATCCAGCGCCCAGATTCAATTCGGCCGCACCGGTCGCCTGGAAGGCCAGCTTCTGATCGTCGCGGATCACCAGCGCCATCGTGGCATTCTTCACCCCGGCCTTCACCACATCGCCCACCGCCAACGCCGCGGCGGCATCCCGGGTCACCACCACGAAGGCGGCCCGGTCGGTCGCCGTGGCCGGCCGGCTCTGGAAGGCAAAGCTGCCGGACAGGGTGACGAAGTCGGCCACCTTGGCCTGGAGACCATTGACCACCACGGTCGCCACCTTGTCTTCCACCGCCACCGGCACACTCACATCGACCGCGCCGACCCGGATCGACACGGTCTGGGCCATGTTCCGGCCGGTATTGTTGTAGGAGATGCCCACACCCGTGGCGGAGACCGATGCGAAGCCGCTGCCCAGGCTGAGATCGGGCGATCCGGTGGCCTGGAGCACCAGCGTCTGATCCTCGTTCAAGATGAGTGCCAGCGTGGCTCCCTGCACTCCCACCCGCAGCGAATCGCCAACCGCCAATCGGGCGCCGGCGTTCTGGGTGAGCACGATCAATTGGTCGTCATTGGCCAACGGACCGGTCTTCTTCTGGAATGCGTAGTCACCCGAGAGCGAGACGAAGCCGCCGATCGCGGCGTCCAAGCCGGTCACCAGCACGGTGGCCACTTCATTGCGCACCACCAACGGAGCGCTGACACCCACCCGATAGGCGCTCATGTCGAGCAACTCGTTCAGATCGGCTCCCGTGTTGTTGTACGAGAAGCCCATGGCCTGTACCCCGGCCCGTGCGAAGCCACTGCCCAGACTCAACGCGGCGGCACCGCCCGTGGTCTGAACGGCATATTTGCCATCGTTCTTGATCAACAAGGCCACGGTCGCCCCCGTCACACCGCCGCGGATGGAGTCACCCACCGCGAAGCTCACCGCCGCCTTGTCGGCCGCGATGGCCAGATCACCATTGCTGCGATACTGGAAGGCGAAGTCACCCGCCAGCGAAGCGAAGTCGCCCAAGTTCCACTTCACCCCGGTCGCGATGGCCGACACGAACGGATTGGCCTCAGTACCCACCGGCAACTGCAGCGTCTTGGCAAAGCCACCGACGAGCCGCTGATCCACGGCGGCTCCGGTGGAATTGTACTCGAAGCCTACCCCACGGAGCGTCGGCAGGCTGCTCACAACCGCGCCGAGGCCGGTGTCCTTGGCGAAGGCCAATTCTCCGTTCGTGCCGAACATCCGGGCAAACCCGTCTTCCAACACGAAGAACGGCTCGCCACTGATGGACAGCGCGACACCACCGGCGGCCCTCACGATCAGGCCCATGTTGCCGCGCACCACGCCCATGCGGAACGCCGGCGTCTCGAAGATCGCATCCGCATCGGTGACCGCCACGGTGATGTCTCCACCGCTCGCCGAACCCGACCGCTGGAAGGCGAAGTCGCCCGAGATCTTGAGGAATTGCCCCAGGCGCCCTGAGAAGCCTTCGGCGATCACCAGGACAAACGGTGATTGCTGAGTGCCGATCCCCAGGTCCATGGGGGCGGTGACTTCACCCACCGTCAGCGGACCGCTCACGGCCGCACCGGTGGAATTCCACCCGAAGCGCAAGCGATTGGCTTTGGCCTCCACGATGCCCTGCAGCACCAGGGTCGGACTGCCGCTTCCGTCGAAGGCGACCCCGCCATCCGGATTGATCTGGAGTCCGGCCGTGGCGTTGCGCACCGACAGCTCATTGCGGCCCACCTTGAAGGCCAGGCTCGCGTTGCGGGCCAAACCAATGATCGTTCCACGGTCCATCTTGAAGGCGAAGTCGCCCGTCAATTCGAAGAACTCGTTGTCCCGAGGTCCGATGAAGGCCTGCAGGTTGATGATCTCCAACTGCATGAACGGCAGGGCCGAACTGCCCCACGGCACCTGGAGTTTGACGCCGCTGGTGACACCCGTGCTGTTGGTGACGGTGATGTCCTCATTCACCACATGCCCCGTGTTGTTGAAGTCGATGGTAACCCTATCGACGCTCGCCCGACCGATGGACTCCGGCATCTTGAGGTAGATGCCCGACTCTTCGGCCGTCTTACCCGCCTGACGGGCTGCGGACGCATGGAAGGCAATGCCTCCGGTGTTCTCGACCAGGATTCCGAACTTCGCACCCACGATGCCCGCGCCCCAATCGTCCAAGCCCGTGATGAGCTTCAAGGTCGCGAACGAACTGGACATGAGGAAATCACCATTCGAACGGCGCTTCACCACGTAGTCACCCTCCAGCTTCACGAAGTTCAGCATCGTGGCTTGGAGGTTCCGCAGGTCGACCATCGCCAACGGTTGGCCCGGGAATCCATCCGGCGGCTGCACCGCCACCTTCACCACCAGCGGCTTGGCGGTCTGCGCGGCCACTCTGCGGCTTATAGTGAGATCCTGAGCGGCTCCGGTGTCGTTGTAATAGACCGTGGTCTGACCGGTGACCGAGGCCGAGTCGAGCAGGCGGATGCCCAACAGCGTCGGGAACTCGAGCACCGTGCTGCCACGACCGTTCTCGACCATGTTGGTCTGAAGAGCGATACCGCCCTGCGGGGTCACCACCATGGCGACGTCGGCACCGCGGACGCCGGCGCTGAACCCATGCACGCTCATGGTCACCCGGCTGGCACCGCCCGAGGCGGAACCATCGATCTCCACCTCCAGGCCACCGCCGGCTCGCTGATAGAAGTAGGTGCGACCTTGCAGCTTGATGAGGCTGCCGATCTCCATGCCCAAGTTGCCACCCAGTTGGTTTTCGCCCACTTGGAAATTCGGCACTTGGATCGTGTTCACGACACCTTGCACCACGGTGGCGTCGGAGGCCAACCCACTGGTGGCCTGGCGGATCTGAACCACACCGCGGGTATTCTGCACATTGCCGGCGGCCTCGAAGACGAACTGACCGCTGCCGAAGACGCGGCGGTTGCTGTCGCGGAACAACTCGACCGAAGCCTTCGAAACCACCGAATTGCCCAGGCTCACGTCGGCGATCTGCACCGAGCGCTGGCCCTCATGGATGCCCTTGGTCTGGGTGAAGACCAGCTTGTAATGCTGGTAGGCGAAGCCGTTGGTGAACCGCACCGTGCTGCTGGCGCCACGGCCGTCGCCCAACAAGGTATCACCGGCGCTGATCACCGCCCACGCCTGTGACCCCCACGCGGGCGCGGCGGCCCCGTTCGCCCCGTACAGCTGGTACACGCTGGGATCCCATTCCCAGATGTCGTTGTCGGTGCGGGTGGTCAAGGTCATCGAGGTCACCGTGGTGGCCGTCGCCATGGACAGGATGAGCCCCGACCCCGCCCCGTTGACGTTGAGATACTTCGTGCTGAAGTCGCCGTCGGTGGCGTTGGAGGCCGTGTCCACGATGGCGGAAGCCCCTGGGCTGCCGGTCACGGTGACCCCGGCCCCGCGACGGAAGCCCACAAAGATCTTGTTGTCCTGACCCGTCACAAGACCGCCCTCCACATTCGTGGACACGAACGCCCAGGTGTCTTTGCTGCTATCGGCGGCATTCTTCGACTCACGGAACTCGAACACGCCGTCCAGGAAGGCCAGGCCGTCGATCCGCATCAAGATCCGTCCCACAACCGCCGGTTCGCGGAAGAAGTAGTCGGTGAAGCCCATACCCACCTCGTCCTGACCGGCGAGGCTGTCGAGATAGAGGTGGATCTTACGGTCGCCCGCACCCGGGATGCGCAGGGTCCGCAACCGGATCGTATTGCTGCCCGCGTTGTTCAGATCCACTCCCTCGACCAGGTCATAGGTGAGGTCGCCATTGCGGAAGAGGCCGGCGGCCGCATCGAACTTGCCGATGATTCCGCTGAAGAGCGGCACATCCTCACCCTCCTTGCGATCGGTCTCGTGGTTGAAGCCGTTCTGGAACAGCAACACCAGGTTGCTGCCGTTCAGATTCACGCTGCCGACGAAGTCCACCTGGGTGCGCAAGATTGATCCGGTCGTGTTGCGGCCGATCCAGACTCGGGTGTCCTCGAGCAACTGCAGGGTGCTGCTGGCCAGACCACCATCGATGCGGTAGGGATCGGGCGAGTTGTAGGCGGCGATTTGGAAGCCCGTCAGGATGCCCGAGCTGTTGAAGACCGCCTGGCCCATGTCACCCAGGATGATGGCCTTCGTCTCGGACTGAGGCGCGGTGATGGTGTCGGCGCCCTCGCCACCCACGATCACCGACATGCCTCCACGCACGGTCAACACATCCGCGGCGCCGTCCGCCGAAGACGTGGCCTTCACCTGACTCAAGGTGTAGCTGCTGCCCTGGAGCGAGACCTCGGAGACGTGGACATACTGCATGCCATTCCAAGTGCCCTTCACCTCGGTGAAGACGATCTTGTAGTACCGGTAGGCCACCGCATTGTTGAAGGTCACGGTGCTCGACGCACCCCGGTCATCGCGCAAGTTCGTGGCCGCGGTGACGATCTCCTCCCAGTCACCGTCCCAATCCGGGCTCTGTTCCGCCTCGGACCCGTAGATCGCGAAGGTCTTCGGATCCCACGCCCAGATGTCGTCGTTGTTGCGGGTGGTCAGGGTCAGTGCCGTCATCGGATCGATCAACGACGGCGACTTGAGGATGAGACCGCTGCCAGGACCATTGAAATTGAGGTACTTGGTGTCGAAGCGTCCATCCGTCGCAAACGCCACGATCTCGTTGCTCGGGGACGAGCCGGGGCTGGCGATGACCGGCTGCGGCGCCAACACGCCATTGATCGTCGTCAACGGCTGCTTCTGGAAGCCCAGATGCACCTCGGCGATCCGGACGACCGAGTGGCTGGCAGGCCCGCTGACTCCCGCCGGGTAACTGATGGACTGAACCCCCATCGTGGTCGGGAACACGACGGAGTAGCGACGGAAGGCCTGGGTATTGCCGAACGCGATCGTCCGGGTCTCGCCCGGGCTACGATTGAAGCCGGTGTCACCCGAAGCCACCAACTGCCAGATGCTGGCATCGCCGTCGCCGGTCAACTCGTTGGTTCCATAGACCTGATACGTGGCCGGGATGCTCTGCCAATTGCCCTTCCGGGAGGCGGTCAGTGTGAGGCTGTTGACCGCCGACGGCTCGGACATCGTCACGATGAATCCGTTGCCATTGGAATTACCACTGCCGGCACCACCCAAACCGAGGGCGGCATAGTCGGTGTCGGCGTTGTTGTCGGTGGCATTGCCCGGCGACAACTCACCCAACCCGAGCAATCGGTCACCGGGCAGCGGGATTTCGAGCAAATAGGCATCGGAACTACGCCCGTTGGAGGCGTCGTTCCAGTACGGCTGCTTCGACTTCGACGTAGTCCAGATCATCAAGTAGTCCTCGCCACTGCTGCCACTCGGTTCGCCAGGTTCCCAAGCCGTGAAGCCCCAGGGCTCGCCAGTGACCCAGCGCCAACCGCCGGCCGGTTCGGTCTTGTCAGAACCCTGATAGCCGCCAATCCAAACAGTCTTGTCGCCCACCAATGACCGGGCTCGATTCCACTCCTCTTGGGTGGTGATCGTGGCCAAATGACCGCGCTGCAAGCCGGCGAAGTCCCTGGCTTGGCTCCAGGTTCCCGTCCAGGGGATGAACCGGAACTCGGTGATCGCCTGACGCTGGGTCAGGGCTTGCGTGGCTGCGATGGAGGTCAACGTGGGAGGCGTCATCGAGGACCCCACGAAGCGGATCTCACCGGCATCACCGATCACCACGGTACGGTCACCCGAGGCCGAAACCGTATCGCTGCCGCCGCCGGCGATGATCAGGTCGTTGCCCGCCACGCCCGTGATGGTGTCGGCACCAGCGCCAGACGGCCCTTCGACGCCGATGACGCCACCCAGATCATCGAAACGGACACGTCCGTAATCACCGATGAGCACATCCTTGCCGGTCGACGCCGTCAGAGTGTCGTTGCCGGAGCCACCGATCATGCGGTCATTCCCGCCATTGCCGATGAGCACATCGTTGCCGGAACCGGCCAAGCTCTCCACGGCGATCACACCCTGGGCGGCGTTGAGCACGACTTCGCCGTCATCTCCAATCAGAGAATCGCTCTTGCTGCCACCGATCAGGGTGTCGTTGCCCGAACCGCCGATCAGCACCATCGGCGCTCCGACGATCACGGTGGAGGCCACCATCGTGTCGTTGCCCCCGGTTCCAGAATTGGTGATGGCATAGGTGACCGTCACCGGCGTGCCCGAGGCGGCGGCCGTGCCGAGCACCAGCGTATTGCCCGTGACCGTGAAGGCCGAGGCCTCCAGCGCCCTGCCGCCCACGCTCACCGTGACCGGCGCGCTCAGCGGGGTTCCGGAGAGCGTCCAAGTGCTCTGGAAGCCGGTGCCCGTGAACGAATCGCTCCGGGAAGGATTGCTCGAGACGCGCTCCAGCTTGCCGGACTTGGAGAACCAGAGAGTTCCCTCGTCGCCCACCACCGTGTTGGCCCCGCCGGCATGGATCGTATCGTTGCCCAGGCCACCCAAGATGTAGTTGGTTCCTGTGGTCGCGTAGATCGTGTCGTTTCCACCGGCCGTGCCGCTGGTCGAGATCCTCGGCGCGAAGAAATATCCCGGAGGCACGCTCATCGAGCCTTCATCGCCGAGGATGTAGTTCACCCCACCGTTGGTGCGAATGACGTCAGACCCGCCGTTGCCGATGATGAAGTTCACCCCGGAGCCACCGATGATCTCATCATCAGCCGCCCCACCCTCCAAGCGATTGACACCCTCACCGCCCTCGATGCGGAACCGCCGGCCGGTCCGGTTACCGCCAACCACGATCAGGTCGTCGCCCGATCCGCCCTTGACGGTGTTCACAGCGGTCGTGCTGCCGCCATCGAGATAGAAGCTGTCCTTGCCCGATCCGCCATCGAACACGAGCTCCGAGGTGATGCCTTCACCCACATACACGGTGGAGTTCACCACACGTCCGCGAGCCGGGTTGTCCAGGGCCAGGGTATCCGACGAATTCATCACGATCTTGCGAACACCCTTGTAGGTCTTCACGCGACCATTGTAGATCACCATCACGGTCTGGGACCCGTCGGCCTGAGTGCTGACATGGTTCACGGAGTAGATGGGATCCGTGTCATCCTCTTCATAGACGCGCGTCTTACCATCCTCGATCGTCAGGTTCAGAACCCCACCATCGTCGGCGACACTGCTCTCATCCACCAGAATGCGGCCATCGGTGGAGGTGGCCAACCAATACGGGCGAGGGCGAGGTGAGATGTAACCGATCTTCCAGGTCTTCGAGACGAAGATGGAGAAGAAGAAGAAGTCCAACTCCGCCTCGGCGTACAGCATCACGCGGCCGTCGGTCGAATTGTAGGAAACCTCGGCTCCGAGACCGATGCCGATACCCATCAGGTACACTTTGCCCTTCAAGGACGCCGAGAAGCCCAATTCCTCGAGTTCGAAGATGTAATAGAGTCTCGCCGACATCGAAGCCTGGAAGCCGAAGAACGTGCCGCCGAACTTGATGGAGCCACGGATGTCGATGCCATAGGAGCCGTTGGACTGCACCCAACCGGCCAAACTCACCGTGGCGATGCCAAAGAGCGTCGTGCTGGCTTCGAAACTGAAGGCCCACTCACCCCGACCCAGTTGAACACTCAACGGCACATGGGAAGGCACCGAGCTCTTGGGCCGGATAAACTTGCCGCCCACCTGAGCGGTGATCTTGATGTTGAATTTGAGGATCTCGACGATGCTCGCCTCGCCTTCCAGCGAGAGGTATACCGACTTGGCTTGGATCTTCCGACCCGCCAGCTCCACATCACGGTTCATCGTGTTGATGTAGAGCTGACCCTTGGCCTTCACCTTGATGATCTCCACCAAGTTGGCTTCCACCTCGATGGCGGCGCCCAGGGCGATGCCCTCGCTGCTAATTTCAACACCGATCTGGATGTCCACCTTGGCGATACCCACCAGATTCGCCCGGGCGCGACCCTCCATGCGGAAGGCTCCCTTGAGGCTGTCGTAAGAAATCTGCACCCACACTTCGGCCTCGAGCACCCCGGCGAAGATGATGGTGCCCTCGACCCGTACCAGCACGCCGGGGTTCAGGGTGAGCGTGGTCTTCTCATCCAGCTTCACCGTCTTGACCTCCGAGGTCGTGTTCAACTCCATGCGCAGCTTGGCGCTGATTTCCAGGCCGATGGACTTGCCCAAGGCTTCGCCCGAAGCGACCTCCAGACGGAAAGCGCCCACCATGCCCGCACTGGAAATGTCGACGTAGGCGTTGACCTGCACCTTGCCGATCGGTCCCAGGGTCATGTAGCCGTTGATGCTCAGCGTGAACTTCTTGTCGGCGATCAAGAAGAACATGTTGGCCTCGACCTCGAATCCACCGGCGATGGTCAACTTGCCGGAGGCGCGTATCAGGATGTACCAACCGGCCGGTTGATAGGTGCCGTCAATGTTCTTCGCCGCCCCCTTGATCGTCACCGTTCGGACCGTGGTGGGATTGGTCAGGCGGTTGCCATCAGCATCCAGCTTCGGACTGCCATCGCCGTTGAAGGCGGGGACATTCTCGGTCCGGGATTCCTCCATGACCTGACCCTTCTCGTCGCGCATCGTCTCGAAGGCCGGGTTCGTCTGAGGAATCGTGAAGACGATGTCCTTGCCGAAAGTGTTGATCTGGACCAACGCCTCGACCTCCAGTTTCAAGCCGGTGATGCCCGCGGTCAGATTGCCGGTGAAACTCGCGGCGAACCCGAACTGGCCGTCCTTGACACCCAGATAGATCAACGCGGTCACACTCAACGACAACAACGGTGAGCTGCGCGGCCCGATGGTCAGTCGGCCGGAGGCGATGAGGGTGAAGCCCTGCGAATCGATGCTGATGGCGAAGCTCGCCGCCAGACGGAAGATCTCGGTGCCACCCACCTTGAACGCGCCGACGGCCGAGATCACGAAGGTGAAACTCTTGGCCCGCGCCACCTGGTGCACATCCAGATAGTCGTGGGAAGCGTATTGGACCTCCACCTGGGTGTCGGCGGTGATGGACTTGGAAAGCCGCACCGTGGCGTTGTACCGGTCGAGCACGTAGTCACCCGTCTTGCCACCATCCGTGGACTCCACCAGCAACCGGCCGTCCTGCTTCACTGTCAGGGCGCCGACCGCCTTGGGCGTGTGGGTCAGATACAGGGTCTCGAAATCCCCAGCCGTCAGGTTGAAGGTGTTGGTGGTCGTCGCCTGCTTGGTCGCGGCCAAGCGCAGGTCGATATTCTTGTCCGTCCCGGTGGTGTTGATGGTCAGCGTCAGTCCGCCCTGCAGCACGAGTCCGTATTGCTCGAGCTTCTTCAGTCCGTCGCCGGTCTGGATGCGCAGCGCTCCGTACATCTCGAAGCCGTCGCCATGCTTGATGACCAACTTGCCCGCGGCGGTGCCGATGACGCCGAGCACGGCTACTTCGAGCTTGGCCGACACATCCAACCGGAACTCGGTCGGCGTGAACGTCAACGTCGCCTGGCCATCCAACTGCGCCCACAGGGTGTTGTCGAACAGGTCGGCCCGGACACCACCGGCGATGATCACCTGGAATCCGGTCGGCGCGGGAACCTTGGACTCCGGATTGACTCCCGGCTGACCTGTCACCGGGTCGACATACTGGGCGCGGTACGAATACGTCACGCGCACGGCCTGACCCTGAGTGGGCGCCGTCTTCAGCGTCAGCGTGTTGCCCGACACCGTGAACGAATCGGCGCCCAACGCGGTCCCTCCGACGGTCACCGTGGTGGTCGTGCCCTTCAGGACCGTGTAGTTGAGCGACATCGAGGTGGTGTTGGCGCCCACGGTGAAGGTCTGCGTGTTCGTGCGGGTGACATAGTACCGCGACTCGATCATCTCCGAGGTCAACCGGTTGCCGGCATCGTCGGTGAGTCCGAAGTCCAGCATGCCGTACAGGCTGATACCGCCCTTGCTGCGGGCGGGTTGACCCGGCAGGTCGAACAGGAAGAGGAACCGGCCCGAGCCCTTGGCCACATCGGTGAGATTGGCATAGAAGTAGGCGTCCACCGACATGGTGTCGGCGAAGATCGCCTTGCCGGTCAGCAGGATCTTGCCGGTGATGTCGATCTTCAGATCCACCTCGGCCCGGAACGTCTGCTTCGAGGCGTAGGAGCTGTAGAGGGTGGCCCCGGCCGAGATGACCATGTTCTTCGTGAGGTCATCGAAGCTGACCCTAGTTCCTCCGGCGCTCTTCGAGATCCGGGCGATCTGTTGGCGCAAGTTCTCCTCCCACTGCGCCGAGGTCATCGAAGACGCGTCGTTGGAAGTCGCGAGCTTCCGCAAGCCGAAGGCGCTCTCCTTCACGTCCACCTTCGGCGCGTTCGTGGCGGTATCGATGACCACGTTGCCGTCCGAGTCCTTCTCGAAGACCGACGGGTCGGTCATGGTGGCACCGAAGTCGATGCCGCCGCGCAGGTCGGACAAGGTCAGACCGCTCTGGGGATCCAGGACGATGGGGATCGGCGCGCTGACGAACAGTGACAACGGACCGAACTCGCAGAAGCCCACCCGCGCTTCGATCTTGCCGAGGCCGGGCAGCGTCAGACCTCCCTGGAGACCCGCGTAGAAAATGCGCTGGGAGACCACCGTGGTGGTGTCGGTGGAGGAGATCGGGCGATAATCCGAGGAGAGCTTGAGGATCCCGGCGATCAACTGACCCTCGAACTCCCCGCCGAAGGCCTTGCCCGAGACGGAGATGTTGAAGGAATCGATTCCCGTGATGGGGAACTGCCCCTTGTTGAGCAGTCCCACGTCGATCTTCAACCCCTTGACCCCACCACTGAACTGCAGGCTCGACAGCCCCTGGATGGAACCGATCTCGGCATCCAGCGTGATCAGGAAGTCGGTCGGGTTGTTGTTGAAATCACGCCATTCCACGCCGACCGAGAAATTCTTCAACGGCAACCACGACGGAAGCTTGAGCTTCGACGGATCGTCGGCACCCAGACTCAGGGAGACGCTGAAGGTCTTGCCCGTATAGAAGCCGCCATCGGCCGTGACACCGAAGTCCTTCATCATGCCACCGATGGACACGCCCCCGGCCTTGATGGTCGCCGACAGGCTTCCGAAGTAGAGCATCTGCTCATTGGCCTTCGGCTCCAGATTGTAGCGGACGTCGCTGCCCTTGACCTGCAGGAAGGAACCGACGCTCAACTCGAACTGGTCGACCTTCAGATCGAAGTCGCCAAGGCCGCCGGTCACCGGCTTGAACATCTGGGACGGATCCAAGCCCACCTCGACCTTGAACACGCCCGCCACACCGAACACATCGGTGTCGGTGCCGTCCTTGAATGCCGCCGACGATCCGCCAGGGAGCTTCACCGTGGCCGCACCGAAGCCGATCGTGATGTCGATCGACAAGTTCAAGAGCTTGGTGGTCTTGTCCAGGTCGTAGGAGAAGTTGCCCACGGTCAGCTTCGGATCGACGAGCGTGACCGGTCCGAGCGTGTAGGTCTTGGGAGTGCGTACCGGGGTCGGGACCAGTTCACCGGTCGCCGGATCGAAGCCACTCGTGCCCGCCGAGCCCGACTTCGCCATCGGATCCACCGGTCCGATGCGGGCGAAGGTCGGCAATTCCGTCTGTTGTGCCGGCAGGATCTCGAAGTTGGTGACGGCGAACGACTGCATCGCGAACTTCGGTCCGTTGACCTGGCCCTCGCGGAAGAGGAACCGACCCTCGCCAGCCACGGTGACCATGGTCTTGCCGTCCTTGTTCACGCGGAAGCCGGCGTTGCTGAAAGCCACACGCGTGACCGTCGACTGGCCGGCGATGGCTCCCCGGGTGATGTTGAAGCTGCCGAACAGGGCGACGGAATCGCCGAACTCGATCTCACCCGATTCCACGGTCACCTGCTGGGCACCGGTCGTGTACACCATGCCGTCGAGCGTCACCGCGTTCGGATACGACTTGTAGACCACCTTCTCGGCGGTCAACTCGAAGAGGGCCGGATCGCCGAACGACAGGCTGGCCCCGGTGATGATGGTGATCGACTCACCGCGCGGCCCGGACGGACGACTCTCGTAGCTGCCGCGGATGGTGATTTCGCCGATCTTGATGAGCGCATCGGTGAGACCGATCGACTGGAAGGGCGTTCCACCCACCGCCACCTCGGTGGCCTCGAAGACCACCGGCACACTCTGGTTCAGCACCGGAACGGTGTCGTTGACAGCGAAAAGCGTGGTGTTGCGACGCACCCGCAGCGTGGCTTCGGCGCTGAATCCACCGGCCTTGGCAAAGCCGGTGAGTTTGCCATCCAGCGCATAGCCCTGGGACGCACCCTGGGCGTTGCGGTACAGGATCAAGCCCAACGTGCCGCCGGTCACTCCGTACTCGTCGCTGCCCGCCGTACCGGACACGCCGGTGGCTCCGATCTTGATGCGGGTCTGGCGCGTCACCGAATCCACCTCCTTGGTGTATCCGAAGCTGCCGGTGACCTGGACGACTCCGGCGATGCCCAGACTGAGCGTGCCTCCGATTTGCAGCACGGGATCCTGAAGTCCGATATCCACCTGGGCCATTCCGACCGATTGCTGGGTCCAATCGAGCACTCGACCATTGGCCATCGAGGTCCGGTTCATCTTGAACACCAGGTTGGTGACCGACATCGAGAACGTGCTGGGATCGAGGCCCTGGATCGTCGCCAGGCCGAGCGACGCTTCGACCGCCGTGAACTTCCTCACCGAGGTGGCGTCATAGGTGCGGCCATCGGTCGAGGCGAACCGCGCCGTGAACACGCCCAGATCCAACGTGCCGCCCTCGACCCGGAATCCGACGGCATTCGGGTCATCGAGCGCCGGCAAGGTGACCAGACCGGTCTCGGTGTCGAGGCTGGCACCGGATCCGAGATACACCGTGGCTTGGCTGATGTTGATCGAGAGCAGGTCGCCCTTCAGGACGCGAACTCCCATGTCGTCGGGATCGTCGCCCCCCTTCACGGTGGACTTGGAGAAATGGACGGTAGCACTGAGGTACAGAGTGCCGGCGATGCTCATGCCCACCGAGCCTCCGATGCGGAAGCCGGCACTGTCGGAACCCAGATCCACCCCGGCCCCGGCCAAGGTCTGCTGACGCCAGTTCATGAGCAGACCAGTCGTGCTCGTCGTCCGGTTGATTTGCAGGACCAGATCGCGGCCCACCAAATTGAAGGTGTCGGGATCGATTCCGATAAACTGGGCACGACCCAATACCGCCTCGAAGCCGGTGTACTTGCGCAGGCTCGCCAACTTGGTGTAGCTGGAGCCGTTGGACGAGGACTCGCGGGCGGTGAGCACCGCGAAATCGAGAGTCCCGTCGGCCACGCGGAAGCCCACGGCATCCGGATCATTGAGCGCCGGCAGGGTCACCTTGCCGAAGTCCGAACTGGTGCGGTCGAGATCGAGCGTGGCCCCACTGCCGATGAAGAGCCGAGCATCGCTCACCCGCACCGATAGCAGGTCGCCGCGCAGCACGCGACCGGTCGCGTCCGGATCGAGGACGCCGCTCACGACGGTGCGGCTGAATTGAATCGTGGCGCTGCCGTACACGACCTCGCCGATGCCCAGCGCGACCGTGCCTCCGATGAGGAAGGCCGCATCCGTCGACTTCAGCGTGACCTTCGCGGCCTTCAACGAGTCCTGGGACCAATCCAGGAGGCGGCCATTGACCACCGTGGTCTTGCTCTGTTGCAGCACCAGATTGGTGGCGATCATGTCCAGCGAATCGACGCCCTGGAGCTGCGCCACACCGAGGCTGGCCTGGAGTCCGGAGTACTTGCGGACCTGGGTTCCGGACCGAACCGTCAAGACACCCAGATTGAGGCTGCCGTTTTCGACCCGGAAGCCGGTGGCGTTGGGGTCGTTCGACTCCGGCAAGGTCACCTTGCCAAAGTTGGCGCTGGTGTTGTCGAGCTCGAGGCTGGCTCCGGTGCCAATGTACAAATTGGCCTCGGTCATGGAGAAGCTCAGCAGGTTGCCCTGGAGGCGGGTGCCCGTCGGGGCATCCGGATCCACCACCCCGGTCACCGTGCTGCGGCCGATCGACACCGTCGCGCTGCCATAGACCACATCGGCAATGCCGAGGCCGATGGTGCCACCGATTTGCAGGCTGCCATCCGAAGCGCCCGTGGTGACCCCGGCGGCTTCCAGAGAACCCTGAGTCCAATCCATCAGCTTGCCACCGGCCACCGAGGTCTTGTTCAGCTTCAGAGACAGGTTGGTCCCGATCACCTGGAAGGCATCGACACCCTGCAATTGAGCGCGGCCCAGCGTGGCGCTGAGTCCGGTGAATTGTCGGCTGCTGGTGCCCTGAGTGGTCTTGAGCACACCGAGGTTCAACGTGCCGCCTTCCACGGTGAAGCCGATCGCGTTCGGATCGTTCGGGGCCGGTAGGGTGACCTTGCCGAAGTCGGCGCTGTTCCGGTCGAGATCGAGGGTGGCGCCGTCCCCGATGAACAAGCGGGCCTCTGACACGCGAACCGAGAGCAGATCGCCGGCGAGCGTCTGGGTGCCATCACCGGACGGATCCACCACCCCGGTCACCCGGGTACGGCTCAGGCTCACGGTCGCACTGCCATAGACCACCTCGGCAATCCCGATGCCCACCGTGCCCCCGATCAGGAAACCCTGGTCGGCCGTCCCGAGGCCGAGGCCACTGTAGGTCAGGGAGGTCTGCACCCAATTCAGAGCCACACCGTCGGTGACGGAGGTCTTGTTCTGCCGGAACACCAGGTTGGTGGCGAT
>JAIXXC010000250.1 GCA_027490985.1 Verrucomicrobiales bacterium | reverse complement strand
GACCAGACGGTCTTGCGGAAGCCATTGGAGGCGGTGATGGAAGTCCGACTGGTTCCGAGATCGATTCCGACGAAGATGGTTTCCGCCATGGGACGTATAGCTGTTGGTTGTGCGCGCTGAGCACCTTGGCTCAAGGGTGAGATGCGGCAGCGGACCCGAGGTCTTAAGTCCGATCTTCAGAAACCACTTCGAGCCTTCGCCGGTCTGATGGTGAATCCGAAGTGTGCGGCGTGACGGGCGCTTCGGGCCGAAGCGTTCGAGTCGGGCTCAGGGGCTGGGAGCCGCTCAGGCCAGCCCGGGAAGCTCCATGCGGACGGCCCGATTCAAATCGCGCACCTCCAACAGCAGGCGCAGTTTGAGATCTTTCTTCGGATCCGAGTCCTTGAGGCCCGGCTCGACCAACGCCCGCAAAAGCCACCGGTAGGACGCCGATCCCGAGGCCAACCGCCCCTGCCGGCGCTCGTTCTCCACCACCGAAGTGGCCAGGCGTCGCAGGCGGCTTTCCAAAGCCTGATCGCAGTCTTCGCGGAAAGCCTTCTCCTTGTTCAGGATGGCCAGCAATCGAGCCACCTCGGTCTCGTCTTGGGGGCGCTGCCGGCGCACGGGCTCCGCGGCCGCAGGGGACCGGGCTTCGGTTTTCGCCCGATGGGAGTTCCTCGTGGATGCGGCATCGAACCGAACGTTTTCCGCGGGGGCCGCCGGTAGCACCGGAGACGTCGGGTGTGCGGGCCTGGCCACAAGGGGGCTTCGCTGCGGCGCCTCCGAAGCGGCAGGCACGGGGCGAACCAGCGGCGGACTCGCCGGCTTGGGCCCCGGCGAACCCGACTTGGGCGCCTCCAAGAACCGAGCTTCCGACTGCTGCGGTGCCGATCCGGGGACGTCAGCGGCAGGCCTCGAGAGGCGCTCGTCCGTTGCGGCGATCGCCCCGGGATTCGAACTCGTCTGCTCCGGAAGCGCCGTCGATTGAACCCCACTCGGAGCCAAGGTCGACTCCGGGGTGTTGCGCAAACGCCGACGGTAGATCCACCCCCAGACCAACCCCAGACACACGAGGCCGACGGTCCACAGGTACCTCCCCCCGCCCTGCCCGAAAACCTCGGCAACCCCGGGCTTGTGGGACACTGCCGGGGCACCCGATTCGCGAGACGGGCTTCGCGTCGGCGCAGTCACCGAATCGACCGCCGCTGTGACGCCCGGTGACCGGAGAGCCAAACTCCCGGCCAAGCTCTGTTCGGAGTGCCCAACCGGGATCGGTGCGTGCAACCCCTCTCCCATGAGTCCATCGCTGTCCCTGATGACTGCTTGCGATCTCGGGGAAACCGGCTCCGATTCGGCGCCCGCCGCACGAGGCTGGATCGGGGTCGCAGGTCCTGGTTGAACCGGAGTTCCGGAGCGTTCGATTCGGTCACCGGACGAGGTTCGGGATCGTTCGGCAAGCGCGGCTTTGAACGCTGCGTATTCCCGGTTCTGATCGGCGATGATCCGTCGGGCCTCGGACTCCGGAATCGCCGCAACCAGTTCGGCATCGGGTATCTTGAGAATCGCTCCGGCCGGGAGTCGGTTCACATTGTATCCCAGGAACACGTCCGGATTGAGCCGGAGCATCGCCACGAGCATCTGATCCAAAGACGCCTCATCCGGCAGGTGGAGCACACCGATCCCACTGGCCGTATCACCGGGCTGGACCTCGACTTCTTTCTCCGGCGTCCGGGAACCGAGGGTGATCGGCCGGGGCGGTGGCGTCGCGATGGCAGGGACAACCCCTTGCGACCACACGGCCTGCCCGTTGAACAGCAGAGCCAGCCCGAGGAAGAACCCTCGGCACACGCAGCCCGCTCGACGAGATCGATCGGCCGTTTGGATTGGGGACTGCATGCTGATACCGCTTTGTCTGGGAAAACCACCGGATGCCGACCCTCCGGAGCCTCCGGGGTTCTGCCTCCCGAACGCATCCCCCCAGGGAGCCGACAACCGAAAGGGGGTCTGACTTTGCGCGGACGCTGACCGAATGATTTCGGCGAATCAAGGGCGTTGGATCCGTCCCCGCGCTGGCACGGCGGGATGTCTATTCACGATCCCTCTGGACCGAGGCTGATGCCCCCGCTGGTTGCGGTATCCAGTTGCCTATTGCACCCATTCGGGGATGAGTTGAGATCAGCCACCCCACCCAAAGCCGAGGGGCGTCATTCATCCGGAACTCCTTCGAAGTCATGCAACTCTACATCGCTCGAAATCAACAACGACATGGGCCAATGCCTCTCGAAGCCTTGAATGCCTCGGTGGCCCAGGGAGAGGTGCCCGTCGATTCCACCTTGGCCTGGTATGAGGGTTGTCCCGATTGGATTCCGCTGTCGCAGGTGCCGGGGATCATCCTCCCGGTGACCCCGCAACCGCCACCGCTTCCGGCGGCCACGCCTCCGACCGATGCCGATGTCCGGAATGAGCCGGTGCCGCGAGCGCAACTCCACGCCGTCATCCCCTACAAGAATCCACTGGCACTGGTGGCCTACTATCTGGGGATCTTCAGCCTGATTCCGGTGCTCGGAGCGGTCTTGTCGTTGCCCGCGCTCGTTCTCGGAGTCCTCGGCCTCCGTCGTTTCCGACGGCATCCCGAGGCCAAAGGTTCGGTGCACGCCTGGGTGGGGATTGTCGCCGGTTCGTTATCGGCCCTGATCCATGCCGTCCTGCTGATACGGTCGCTGATCTGAAACCCGAGCCCACGGTCCACGCCTACGCGGGGTCGTTGGCCTTCAGAGCCTGACTTTGGATATCGGGCGGAATCAGGCCGAGGCCCTCATTCGCCATTGCCGAGCCCCCCCGTTCCGGGCTGATTCTCCAAACTCCCTCGAGTTGCTCGAAGGCCATTCCGCGCCCGCCACCGCCCATCGACCATGAACGCTGCCCACACTCCCACCCTGCCCCGTTGGGCCTGGTTCACCGTGTGCCTCCTGGCTCCGGTGGCGCTGCTGAACTACCTGGATCGGCAAATGCTGGCGGCGATGAAGAGCTCGGTGATGGCCGACATCCCCGACATCGGCTCCGACGCCCACTGGGGGCGGATGCTGGGGCAATTCAAATGGGTCTACGCCTTCCTGAGTCCGGTGGGCGGGTGGATCGCCGATCGTTTCGGTCGTCGGATCACGATCTGCGGCAGCCTCTTTGCCTGGTCGGCGGTGACCTGGTGGACCGGGCAGGTGCACTCCTATGCCGAACTGCTCACCGCCCGATCTCTGATGGGCATCAGCGAGGCCTTCTACATTCCGGCCGCCTTGGCGTTGATCGCCGATTATCACACCGGTGAAACCCGCTCCCGGGCGGTCAGCTTCCACCAGATGGGCATCTACTGCGGAGTGATTCTGGGAGGCTTCACCGGCTATGCGGCCGATGATCCGCACTCGGGCTGGCGGGGCGCCTTCGGTTGGAGCGGTCTGGCTGGCATGACCCTCGCCATACCGCTGTTGTTCCTGCTCAAAGACCGGCCGAGGACCGACTCCGATCGAGCGAACCGGCAGGCCGGCTGGGGCACCGTGCGCGCGCTGGTGTCCAACCGTTCGTTCCTGCTGCTTGTGGCCTATTTCACCCTGCCCGCGCTGGCCGGTTGGGTCGTGCGCGACTGGATGCCGGCCATCCTCAAGTCGGAATTCAAGATCGGCCAGGGCAAGGCCGGAGTCTCGGCGACCTTGTATTGGCAATCGGCGGCCATCGTGGGCGCGCTGGTGGGCGGTTGGTTGGCCGATCGGAGGATGCGTCACACGGCCCGAGGGCGGATCCACGTCAGCGCCCTGGGCATGCTGCTGATCATCCCCGCCCTGTTCGGTGTGGGGTTCTCGCCCCAAACGGGAGAACTTTGGGTGGCGGTGGCCTTCCTGATCCTGTTCGGGCTCGGGTGGGGATTCTTCGACACCAACAACATGCCGATCCTCTGCCAGGTGACCCCTACGGAGCAGCGGGCCACCGGATACGGACTCATGAATCTGGTGAGCATCAGTTGCGGCGGACTGGCGGACTGGGGCTTCGGCCTGATGCGCGATCGGCACCTGCCGCTGACCCTCATCTTCAGCGTGTTCGCCTCGGCCGCCGTGGTTTCGATCGTTCTGGTGCTGATGATCCGGCCGACCGAAGACACGAACCTCAAGCAATGACGCCTCGGGGGCTGCCGAGCCGCCGCCGGACCCGCATTGACGCCACACCCGTGCCTGCCTGACCGTCACTGGCATGCCCCCCCTTGCAGGAACCCGCCGGTTCGCCCGAATGCTCACGATCCTCTGGTTTGGTGGCGCCCTCGGTGCGATCCTCGGTGCCACGGCGGCCGACTGGCCTCAATGGCGCGGCCCCGACCGGACCGGGCACCCGGCTCCGACCGAACCGACCTTGACCCATCTCCCGGCCTCTCCGCGCGTGGTGTGGTCCATTGCCGCAGGGCCTGGCTACGCTTCTCCGGTAGTGGCCGGCGGTCAGGTGTTCGCCCTGGAGGCCCAAGAAGGTCGGGAGGTGCTGCGCGCGCTCGACGCCGCCACGGGCACCGAGCGCTGGAAGAACGTTCTCGACGAAACCTTCACCGATTCGCAAGGGCCGGCCGCACCGCGTTGCACCCCGGTGGTCTTCGACGGTCGGGTGTATGTGCAGTCGTGCCGAGGTCGGTTGACCTGCATGAGTGCCGCGGATGGCAAGACGGTGTGGTCGGTCGACTACACCCGGGACTTCGGAGCCACCTTCGTGGGCGAGAAGGGCAATGCCCAGGGCGCCATGCGGCATGGCAACAACGGGGCACCCTGGGTGGAAGCGGGATGGGTATGGGCCTCGGCCGGATCCACCCATGGTGCCGGCATGGTGGCGCTGGACCCCATGACCGGAGCGCTGCGCTGGAAAGGCGGCCATGAGGTCGCCGCCTATGCGGCTCCGATGGTGGGCACGCTGCTGGGGGTGCGTCAGGTGGTCAACTTCATGGCCGACGCCGCCGTCGGGTTCGAGGCCCAGAGTGGCCGGGTGCTGTGGCGGTATCCGCTGAAGACGGCCTTCGCGAGGCACGTGATGACCCCGTTGATCGTCAACGATCGGGTGATCCTCGGATCCCACCAGACCGGCCTCATGAGCCTCGGATTCTCCCGCGACGGCGACCGGTGGACGGTCTCCGAGCTCTGGAACTCCAAGGAGGCCGCGCCGAACTTCTCGTGCCCGGTCCTTGTCGGCGACCGCATCGTCGGACTCGGAGCACAGCGCGAGGTGGTGTGCATCGGCGTCGACGACGGAAAGGTCCGCTGGACCCGGTCGGGCTGGATCACGAGCGCGGCCGACAAATCCCACGCCGGATTCATCGCAGTCGGCGGCCTATCGGTGCTCATGCTCAGCGACAGCGGCGAACTCATCCTCTTCGATGCCGGAGGCGAGATGTGCCGTGAGCTCGGACGGGCCCAGGTGGCCGGAGTGACTTGGTGCAATCCCGCGTTGTCAAACGGCCGCCTCTACTTGCGGGATGGCCTACGGAATACCGGCCGGTGGCTGTGCCTCGATCTGACCCGGTGACCTGTCAAACCGTCGACCTGTCGAGTCAGGCACAGCCGGCACAACGGTCTTGCGAGCGCTGAGCACCTCACTAGATTGCAAACGCTCCGCGGGCTTACCCCGGCCCACCGTCCATCGGGGCTTCTTCGCATGACCCCGTATCGCCTGCTCGATTGGAGAGCGTTCACCCTGCTGTGGATCCTTCTCGGCGCCCTGCCCGCAACCCGGCTTCAGGCGCAGAGTTCGAAGGAACCCACCCAGACGGCTTTGGTTCTGATCACCGCGCCGCTGGCGGGCGCACAGCGGGCCGCAGCTCCGCTGACCTTGGAGGCCGTCGCGGTCGACACGGCCGGCGGCCCCATTCCCGTGGTGGAATTCCTGGCCGATGGCGTCGTCGTCGCCCGTTCCGACCTGAGTGACCGTCTCTTCGCCGCGGTGATCGGTCTCAAGGTGTTCCACAAGGCCGT
>JAIXXC010000029.1 GCA_027490985.1 Verrucomicrobiales bacterium | reverse complement strand
GTCCGGAGTCGATTCCAGAGCCAGGACCGCCGAAGGGCGTTGGATCTCCTTCGCCTTGGTGAGCTTGGGCTCTGCGGGCGGAGTCGGTGACGACTTGGGATCGGTGTCAGCCATGGTGGGCGATGTCCAAATCGGGTTGAATCGGTTGAATGGGTTGAATGAAACGCGTCACGCCAAGACCTCCAGGATGGGTTCGGCCCGGTCTTCGACGCGGCGGAAACTCGGCAAATCTCCAATGTCGTACAGAGCGTAGGGATCAATGCCCAAAGCGGAGAAAATTGTCGCGAAGAGGTTCTTCTCGTTGAAGGCCTGGCCATCCACCTCAGCCCCTTCGGCATCGGTGCCGCCCACCACCACGCCCCGCTTGATCCCGCAACCGGCGAGCATCAGCGACCAAGCCTTGGAATAGTGGTCGCGACCCCGAGCCTGATTGAGCCAGGGCGTGCGACCGAATTCTCCCATGGCCACCACGAGGGTGGAATCGAGCAGGCCCCGCTGCTCGAGGTCGGTGATCAACTGGAAGATCACGTTGTCGAGCTCCGGCGTGAGCATTTGGTAAATCTCGTTGTGGAACACGTGGCTGTCCCAAGGCATGCCGTTGGAGACCATCACGAAGGGCGCGCCATTCTCGACCAAGTGCCGAGCTTGAAGCGTGTGCTGAGCGAAGGCTCCAGGGCCGTAGCGTTCGCGATCCTTGGCCGGGAGCTTTTCGAGGTCGAAGAGGTCGGCACAGCTCATCAGCCCCTTGACCCGCTCGAACACGGCATTCTGCGAGGCGGCGGCGGCCGACTTGCGGTCGTTCTCGTACTTCCGCGTGAGGAACCGTCGCAGGGCGTTGCGCGACTCGTGATCCTCGGCCGACAAGTCGGCCTGCCGCAGCACGTTCTCGATGCGATAATCGCCGCCCACGCGGACCGGCCCATACTGCGCCCCCAGCCATCCAGCCCAGTTGCCCGCCTTGAATTCCTTGAACTCGTTCCCCTCGGGACACGGGTCCAGCAAGATGAAATTGGGCACCGGGTTGTCGAGGTGCCCCAACTGCTGGGCCAACACCGAACCGAGCACCGGTCGCACAAACGGAGGCCGTGGTGCCGAGCCCCGATTGAGCAAGTTGATGCCCTGCAGGTGCTCGTTCTGGTCGGTCTTCATGCAGCGCACCACCGCAAGCTTGTCAGCGATGGTGGCGCATCGGGACATCAAGCTGCTGAAGTGGATGCCCGGAAGCTTCGTGGGGATCGAGCGAAACGGGCCGGCACTGAGGCGTCCCGGCTTGGGATCCCACGTCTCGAATTGGCTCGGCGCACCACAAAGCCACAACAGAATGCACCGCTTGGCGGTGCGCTTGGCCTGCTGGGCAAAGGCCGGCAGCGAAAAAAGCCCGGCCCAACTGCCGAGCGACACCGTTCCGGCCGCGCCCAGGCCGGTGAGGAACTTCCGCCGGTGCAGGACGTGATCAGGTTGACCGCAGGTGGCACCGGCCATTCCGGGGATGAGGGTGTGCGAGTCTGGGGGCGGTGTCATGACGTCAGTGGTTCACCTGGAATTCCGCCCCGGACAACAACGCCCACAGGAACTGCGACCGACCGCCCTGCCCCGGATGCTCTTGGAGATAGGCCACGCTGGCCCGCAATTCGTCGCGATCTGGACTGCGACCCAACACGGCCTGGAAGGCGGTCTTCACCCGGGTTGGATCATCGGCCAAGCCCGCCAAGCGTTCTGCCAGGTTGCCGGGTCGCGGTTGGAGCATCGATTCGAGGACCGGAGAGTTCGAGAGGAACAAGGCCTGCTGGAGCGTGGCGTTGTATTCGGGCGCGAACAGGTTGGGGAAATCGCGGACCAAGGCTCGCTGGAGCGACGTGGGGTCGACGGTCACCAAGGCTGCCGGCGATTTCGCATCGGCCTTCCAAGGACCGGCCGCCAAGATCAACGAACGGGCCAGTTGCTCGGCCGACAGCGGCTTCTCGATGGCCCGGGCGAAGGCCTCGTCGGCCGGAGCTTTGCCGGGCGCGGGACGCGAATCGAGTTGGTAGGCTTGAGAGAGCACCAAATTGCGAATCAATCGCCGCAAGTCGTAGCCGTTGTGCTCGAAGTCTTGGGCCAACCAGTCCAGCAGTTCGGGGTGACTGGGAGCATGCTGGGAATCCATGAGGTCCACCGGATGCACCAATCCACGGCCCAGGAACATCGCCCCAACGCGATTCACCGCTGCCCGTGCCAGCAACGGGTTGTCGCGAGTCACCGCCTCGGCCAAGGCCTGCCGGCGCGAAAACTGCGGCTCGGCCGGCGCGGGCGGGCGCTCCTTGTTCTTCGGCGGCGGCACCCGGTACTTCTCGGGCGCATCCACTTCTTTGGTCCCGTCAGCGGGCCAGGGCTCGTCGACAGTACGCCCATTGAAAAATACCAACCGAGCCTGCTGGGACTCCTTCTTGAGATTGGCGAAGCTCACGAACCCGCCGATGGCCGACTCGGCCAAACCGAAGCCCGCGTCGGAATCCACGTTCTT
>JAIXXC010000055.1 GCA_027490985.1 Verrucomicrobiales bacterium | reverse complement strand
TCGCGCACCCCCAGGCCGCTGGGAGTGATCGGCAGCGCCGCCAAGCACACCACGGCCGGCACCACGAACCACAGATTCCACCGCGGGATTTGCAGGCCCAACCCCGAGGCCAGGGCGGCAAACGTGCCCACGATGGCCAGATTGATGAGCATCGACAGCAGGGCGCTACGCCAGAGGAAGCCCGGATTGCGCCCGAAGAGCCGGCAAGAAGCCAACGCCCGCAACGGCCCCTTCATGCGGGGGAACCGCGCCATCCATCGGCTCAGCGGGCCGCCCTCGGACAGGAGGTCGGTGAAGAAGCCGACCCCGGCACAACTCAGGGCGATCGCCATCATGCCGAAAACGGCCAGGCCCACGCCATCGTAGCGGCGGAAACGCAGGAACAGCGGCCCGTTGGGAATGGCGAACACGACCGCGAAGACCAACAGCGCCAGGATGCCGATCAGGCGATCGACAAAGACGCTCAACGCCGCCTCGGCCTTCTTGTGATGCGTACTGCGGGCGGCGGCATAGGCCTTCCACACATCGCCTCCGGTGGAGCCGAGCAGGAACGCATTGAAGAAATGGGCCACGAACGACAGCCGGGTGACCTCGCCCAGGGGCAACTCCAGCCCCTGGACCCGCAACGCCTCACGCCAGCGGAGTCCGCCCAGGAAAATCAACGCCCCGCAGAGCCCGAAGGCCAGGCCCAGGCTTCCGGGATCGAGCCTCTGAGCCATTTCGAGGAGCTTCGACGGGCTGTGGGTCCAGGCGTACTGACGCTGCTTCCAACGCCCCATGGCATTCCAGGCCTCGGGCTTGCCCTGGGCCAAGAGGTCGATCTGCGCCTCGTTGCAGAAGATCGCGTGGAAGATCGCGGCCAGCAGCAGGCCGCACACGGCCAACCGCGCCAGTTGCCCCAGCGTTCTGCGGGAAGTGTTCACACGGGGAGAACCCATCGACCTACTCCGGCCCCCAGACCGAACGGATGTGGGCGTATCCCTTGGTAACGTCGTCCGGAGCCACGCCGGGATTCAGTTCGATCACCTTGATGTGTCCGGGGCCCACGAAGGGTTTGAGGGCGGCATAGTCGATGACCCCGGCCCCCGGAGGAGCGTGATCATGGGCGCCATCGGCGGTGAGCACGACATCATGGATGTGCAGTCCACCCAGGCGCTCCGAAAGGCTTTCGAGGTGCATGCGATGGTCGATGAAACCCATCTGGTGCTTGATCTGGGCATGGCCGCAGTCGTGCCAGTAGCGGACGTTGTCGGGCAACTGATCGAGGAAGAAGAGCATGTCGTGGTCGAAGGGGATTTCTTCGACGGATTCCCGATTCTCGATGCCGAGCATCAGGTTCTTTTCGCCGGCCACCTCGGCCAGGCGTCGGATCATGTCGAGAGCCAGCTCCATGGGCTGCTCTTTGCGGGACTCGCGGCGTTGCTCCAATTCGGCCACCAGCTTGGTGTACTTCGGCGAGTCCTGCTTTCCGGCCGCAGCGAGGGCCTCAAGCTTGTCTTGATAATGGGGATCTCCGAAGAAGCCGGAGAGATCGACCGCCCCGGAGTGCAACACGATCAACTTGGCCCCGAGGCGTTCGGCCGTCTCGATGGTTTTTATCGAGTGCTTCCAGGCCAGATCGCGCTCGCGCTTCTCGGAGGCCGAGAACTTGAAGAGGTTGGGCGCGGCATGATTCACCCCCATCGGCAGCGGGCAGAAGTTGTGCAGGGTGCTGATCTTGATGACCCCCGCCTCCACCGCATCGATGATGCCCGGCACCAGGCTCACCCGGACACCGTGGCTCAACTCGGCGTACTCGAAGCCCAGGTCCCGGATCTCCCGCAGCATGTCGCCTCCGTCTTGGTGGCGGCTCGAGTTCCAGCAGGTGGATAGGGAATACATGATCAGTGATTCATCGGCTCCGGACCCGGGTCCGGAAAGCAAAAAGGCCGAATGCGTTCCCGAAGGAAAGCATCCGGCCCTGTTGAAAGCAAACCGCCTTGCGACGGTGCAGCCCGGCTGACGACCTTACTGGTCGGCGTACCGGGCGGCCAGCATGGCGGAGAACTTGGAAACCTTCATCTTGCGACGCTTGGTTTCGCTGGGCTTCTCGTAATGGCGCTTCATGCGCACGTCACGGAGCGTGTTCTCGCGGTCCACCTTCTTCTTCAGGCGGCGCAGCGCGCGATCCACGGGCTCGCCCTTCTTCAGTTTGACTTCGCTCACTTCAAAATTCAGCTCCTTCCCGGACCTGGCGAAAACCCGTTGCCGGGTGATGCGCATTCAGGCTCACGTCTCGGGTACCTCGGCACTCGAGACACCGGTCGGGGTATGAACCTGCCGACCGGAGCCGTGAACCAAGCCCGTTTTCAGAGAGATCCGCAACCGGTTTTTGCGGGTTTTTGCAGGCTCCCACCCCACCGACCCCCACCGACCCCGGAAGCCCGGACACACCCTCAGGCCTCGGCGAGCAGCGAGTTCAGGCCGGCCCACACCGCGTCCACCGACAGTTCGGCCAGCCCGCCCGGATGGGAGAGGGTTCGGATCCGTTGACCGGGTGGGACCAAGGGCCGCCACACCGACTCGTTGGAAGGCCCCCACAGGGCCAGGCACGGCAGACCGACGGCCGCGGCGAGATGGGTGATGCCCGAATCGTGCCCGAGGAACGCCCGGCATCGCGACAGGTGTTCGGCCACCGAGTCCAGCGACTGGCCCCGCAGCACCGTCCGTCGTGTGGTCGGAATCAACCGCTCCAGGCGGTCGAGAGCGTCGGTCTCGGCTTCACCGCCCGTGAGCATCCAATTCCAATCCGTTTCGGCCACACAACGGCCGACGAGTTCCATCCAGCGCTCCAAAGGCCAGTTCTTGCTGGGGCTCCCGCTGCCCGGATGCAGGGCGATCCAGCCGTCGGAACCCCGTCCCATCCCGGGCCATCGGAGGCGCGGCACCGGATCGGCATCAAAAATGGCGAGCCGTTCCAAGGGTTCGAGCAATTGGATCGAAGCCGAAACCCCGGAGGTTTCCACCGGCCGATGCGGACCCTGGATGATTTGCGCCCGGGTCACCCGAGCCAGATTGGCCCGGAAAATCTCATCCGGATCGTACAAGTAGCTGAAGATCACGTCGCAGCGGGCAAACCGCTCCGCCTCTCGAGGGTCAAGCACTCCCCTGCGGGCGAAGAATCCGGCCAAGGGTCGCGATTCGATGGCATGGGCCTCATCGGCCAACCCGGCCCGGACGGCCAGTGTCGCCACCTGCGGATAGGCCAGCACCTCCAAGCGGGTCTGGGGGAACTGGCTCCGCAGCGCCGCCAACACGGGCAGCGTGACGATGAAGTCGCCGACGGCCCCGCCCCGGATCACCAGGATGCGCCCACGCTGGGAAGTGAAGGCCGAAGCCGATGCATCCACGGTCATGTCCCACCGGCCCTACCGGAGTGTCGCGGTCGAGGCAAGCCCAACGCCTCAACCCCACACCAGCCCCACCCGGACACACCCCCATGCCGGGAAGGCTTCGCACGGTGCGACCGGATTCTCTATTGCCGATCCACAAGCCTGGCCGAGGACAGAAATTGAACGCACCAGGCTTCTTCACGGTCACCCCACCATGGAAGACAGCAATGGCTGCCGGAAATCGCCACTGATAGGGTCGATCGCAGTGCTGGGTTCCCTCTTTGTCCAAACCGTTTTCTGGCGTGCCTTGGCCTACCTGTCCTGGGCTCTGGTGTCGCTGCTGACGATCCGGATGTTCGAATCGGTGGAACTCCTCGGGCTGGTCAGCGCCGCACTGCTCGTCCTGGGAAGCCTGCCGGCCCTCGACGGGGGATTCCGCAACACCCTCAACCGCCGGATCCTCGGACGAGAGCGGGACGCCGAGACCTTCCGGATGCTCCAGTTCGGCCAACGCCTGTACACGTGGTTCTGCGCCGGCGTGGCGGTGCTCGGAATGGTGATCCTCAGCGCCTATTCGCTGACGCCCAACGCCCGCTCCCAGGCTATTGCCTGGCTGTTCTATCCGTCGCTGGGCGCGGTCGCCGGCGTGATCGCCCTCGGTTCGGCCTTCCTGCAGTTGCTCACCGGTCTGGGACTCCAGCGCCGGATGTTCATGCTGCAGCTCTTCATGGCCTGGGCATCGATCGGCATCTTGTGGGCCGGTTTCCGGTGCGGCCTCGGCATCGGGTCCTTCGTGCTGTCCCAGAGCCTTCCCAGCCTCGCGGCCATCGCCATCGCCATACCGATGATCCGGACAGCGGCCCCGGGCCTGAAACTGCTCGATTTCTCCTGGGACGCCGCGGATTCGGCCCGATTGCGCGAACTCTGGCCCGACTCCTCGGGATTGATGCGCTTCCAGTTCTGGACCCTGCTGGTCTACACGCTGGATGTGGTGCTGGTATCCTGGCTGTGGCAGGGACGATCCGTGGGTCAGTATTCCCTGGTGGCCAACCTCTTCAGCAAGCTGCGCCTATTGCTGCAATCGGCCGACGAGGCCGCATGGCCCATCCTCGCGGCCCGGACGCAGAAGGCCGATTCGATCGCCGAGGGGGTCCTGCGCTTCAACGGCTGGCTCTGGGGCGGCGCGATGGCGGTCTCGGCCGTTTGCATCCCGGCCTTCATCGCCGACTACAAGGCCCAGGAATACTCCGGAGGCACCCTGCTGACCGCCCTGTTCGCCCTGCGCTACCTGGTCACCGGCATCGCATCGCAACCGGGGTATTGGATGTTCGCCCACGGCCACATGGACCTGCTGGCGCGATTGATGCGCCGCGAACTGGTCTGCTGCCTGGCCTTCAGCGTTCCCCTGGGCCTGTGGCTGGGACCGATGGGTATCGTCATCGCCTTCATCGCCGGCTCGTCGGGCAGCACCCTGTTGCCGCTGCACCTCGAGTTCGCCCGGGCCAGCAAGCGCTCGCCTTGGGCGATGCTGCGCGCCTCGTGGTCCCGCGCGGCGCTGTCGGCCGGATTGGCCGCAGGCTTGTCCGTCTGGGGATTGCGCCACTGGGGTGGCGATTGGCGCCTGACCGTGGTCGTGGCCGGACTTTGCCTGGCGGCCACCCTCGGTGTCGCCCTGGGTGCAGCGCTGTTGCGGGCGCGTCGTGCCGGCGTGACCGGACGGGCTCAATGGGGTCGTTTTCTCTGAGCGGCCCCGCTGGCGAGCACTCCCTCCCTTGACTCGCCGGGCCTTCTGGTTGAGGACTGGGGCCGTGCCCGGCGGCACACCCCAAGCATGAGCACCCTGACCCGTTTCTCCGTCGCCCCGCTGCATACCCTGACCCAACGCTTGGCCGCCGTGGCCATGGGGCGACAGGCACCGGATCGGGTGATCACCGGGGCTCGGATCCTCTCGACCTACACCGAACGGATCCACGATCAGCGGGAAATTTGGATCAGCGCCGGCCGCATCGCCGCGGTGAAGCCGGCGGGCTCCTGCCCCACCAACTCCGGGGCGCGGTTCTTCGATGCCGGCGGCGGCATCCTGGCCCCGGGCCTGGTCGACCCCCACATCCACATCGAGTCATCGATGATGACCGCCTGCGCCTATGCCGAGGCGGCGCTGCTCAGCGGCGTCACCTCCATTTTCTGCGACAGCCATGAGATCGGGAACGTCTGCGATGCTGAAGGCATCGAATGGATGCTCGAAGACGCCCGGCGGGCGCCGCTGAACATCTTCCTCACCGTCCCCAGCACCGTGCCCGCCACGGGTCCGCAGTTCGAGACCGCCGGGGGCGACCTGACCGCCGAAAAAATCGGCGCGCTCTTCGACCGCTGGCCCGAGGCGGCGGCCTTGGGCGAGAAGATGGATTTCGTGCACGTCGCCATGGGGGACCCACGCAGCCACGCCATTCTCGCGGCGGCCTTGCGACGCGGCAAACCGGTGTGCGGGCACATCTACGGACGGGAATTCGTGAGCGCCTGCGCCGCCAGCGGCATCACCGACACGCACGAATCCATCGACCCGGACATCGCCTCCGACTTCTTGGAGGCCGGCGTGTGGATCTTTCTGCGCGGGGGCAATCCGGCGACCCCGTGGCACTCCTTGCCGCTGGCCATCCAGGCCGTCACCCGCGCGGGCGCCAACCCCAAGCGGGTGTGCGTGTGCACCGACGACCGGGATGCCGACGACCTCTTCCTCTTCGGCCTCGACTGGGTGGTGCGGGAGGCCGTGAAGGCGGGAGTCGCCCCCGTGACGGCCTGGAGCATGGGGTCGCTGCACCCGGCCACCCGCTATGGCATGGACGGCGATTTCGGCGGGCTGGCCCCGGGGCGTCGCGCCGACGTGGTGCTCCTCAATGACGACCTGAAACCGCAAAGCACCTGGTACGGTGGCGAACTCGTGGTCGAATCCGGCAAGGTCACCGCGACCCTGGATGCAGCCTTGTCGGACCGCTACCGCTATCCGGCCGCGGCCTACAAGACCGTCCACATCGCCGACGCCGTGCCGCTGATCCCCGAGCTCCCCAAGGTCCCTTGCACCGCCCACGTGCTGCGGGTGGCCTTGCCGGGCATCCTGACCTTTCACGAACGGGTGGCGTTTTCACCGGCGGCCGACTGGCCCACCACGCTCGCGGCCCATCCCGACTGGTGCTTCCTCACGGTGGTGGAGCGACACGGCAAGAATGGCGGGGTCGGATTCGGCCTGCTTCAGGACTTCGGCCTGACCGGAGGTGCGGTCGCCAGCTCGGTCGGCCACGACGCCCACAACCTCATCGTGGCCGGCAAGAACGAAGCCGACATGCGCCTCGCCGTGGACACGCTCCGACAGTGCCAGGGGGGCGTGTGTGTGGTCCGCGACGGCCGCGTCTTGGCGTTGGTGGAAATGCCCATCGCCGGCCTGCTCTCCGACAAACGGGCGGGCGACGTAGCTCGCGAGAGCGCGGCGCTGAAGAAAGTCTGGGAAGAGGCCGGATGCATCCTGCCCTACATGGGATTCAACCTCCTGCCCCTGTCGGTCATCCCCGAGATCCGCCTGACCGACCGAGGCCTGGTCACGGTGCCCGGCATGCAGATCGTGCCGCTGTTCGAGGGCTGAGGCCGGACCGAATCAGGATCCGACGCGTCCCGGCTGAACAGGTCAGCCGGGAACTCCGGACCTCAATCCCCGGCTCTGGATCGCTACTGGACCTCGGAATAGTTGATGTAGCCGATGAACATCTCGTCATCGGTCTGCTCGCCGAAACGCACCCGCGACTTGGCGTCCGGGTTGAAGGGGTTCCAGCGGGAATTGTCGAAACCGCCCGAGATGCGGATGCGGCTGCCGGCGGGAAGGCGGACCGGTTGCGACAACCGATACAAGGCCTGCCAATTGAAGTCGTACTTGGGCACATTCAAGAGCACCTGCGAGGAACCATCGGGCAAGAGCGCCTCGAAGCGCATGGAGTCTCCGCGGAAATGCATGTGCGGGCTCAGCTCATGCACATCGACCGCCTTGTCGAACGACCGCTCCGCCACCATGCGGTGATTGCGGGCCCCGGCGGGGATGTCGATGGCCGTGGAATTGGCGGCCCCGGTCTTGAGTTCCATCGCCGGCGGCGTCGGACTCAGGTAGAGCCCCATTTCGGTGGCATCGGTCGTGGCCTTGCCGTTGGGCGTGTAGTGCATCTGGAAGACGAACGTGCCGCCGGCCGGCAGGTATTTGGCGGTCCCGGCGGGGTATTCCCGCTGATCCATGCCCGGAACATAGCCGGCATAGAAGCCATTCAACCCGCCCTGGATGGCCTGGAAATCCGCGAGCATTTGGAAAATGGAACCCGCCTTGATGTAGAAGATGAGGGCATGGTGCACCACGGCGCGATTGCCCGGCCGGATGACCGCCGCCCGCAACCAGGCGTTGGTCTTGAGGGTGTTGGTGACCGTCACATAGGCATAGGGCATCTGCCCCGTGGCCTGGATCTGCTGGGGAGCGATCTTGAGAATGAGATTCGGCTGGCCCATGGGCCACAATCCGGCCGGTGGGGGCACCGTTTCCAAGGGATCGGCACCGGATTCCCGCGGAGCACCCGCGTCCAACCAAGCCACCAACCGAGCCTGCTGCTGCGGCGTCAGGGAGAAGTCGTTCTCGAACTTCCCGTGCGCCGGGTCGGCATGCCAGGGCGGCATCAGGCCTTCGAGGACGTTGGCGCGGATGGCGGCCGATTTGGCCACCACCGCTGCATGATTGGTGATGGCCCACGACCCGATTTCGCCGGGCCGGTGACACGTCACACACTTGGCCTGCAACAGCGGCGCGATCTCGTTGCGATACGAGGCGACGCCCGCATCGGTGTGGCGCCACGATTGCCCCTGCGGGCGGGCGTATTCGACCGTCGGCCGTGATCCCACGGCGAAGCGGGTGAGCGCGTCGGCCAGATAGGCCTGTCGGACCGGCGTCCCGACGGCCACCTCGACCGCATCTTCGATGGCTCCGCGGTACACGGGGGTCAGCGACTCGGCCTCCAGCGCCACGGCTTCGCCCGAGGCCGTGGCCCCGTAAGATCGGGCGACCAACTGAGCCGAATCCTGAAGCACCGGGATGGTCACTCCGGCCCGGATGGCTGCGGCGGCCATGGCCTCGCGGTCGTCCATGGGATCGATCATCCAGAACTGAACCCCGGCACCGGCCTGGGCCTCGACGATCGGCTTGAGCTGTCTCCAATGGGACTCCATGCCCTGAGCGTCGGTGAAGACGAGCACCACGGCGCGGGCATCGCCCTCGCGGAACAGTTCGTGGGAGAACCCCTGGTGGTCGATCAGGCGGAAGTTCGGCTGGGGCAGCAACGGCGGCCGCGGGGAACGGCTCAGGCGGTAGAACCGCCGGGCACGGGCCCGGTTCTCGGGGTCCATCCATTCGTGATGCCCTGAAAGCGCACCCAGCTGCAGCAGCGGACGCCACTCTCCGGCCTCGAGATCATCGGTGCCTTCCAAAACACCCACCGAATCAGCGTTGTCCGTGAGCGACATCCGCAGCTTGGGGGCCGCACATAGCGCGTCATACACGGGAGACACCGAATCGGCGAGGAGGGCCGTCGCACCGACGACCAGACTCGCCATCAGGGCGACGCTGGCGAACCTATCGGACAGTAAGAATCGTTTCATGGTAAGGAGGACCTCAGCGACCCGCTGCGGACGGGGTGACGAAATTGATGACGCTCTCGTTGGTGCGGGCCAACTGCAGACGCTCACGGGCCGCCCGTTCCACGGCACGAGGGTCTTCGCGCAGGCTTTGCAGGCGCGCCGCCGTGTCATTGGCCTGAGCGGTCAGGCGGGCCTGCTGGGTCTCCCAGCGCGCCAGATTCTCGCGCAGCGCCTGATTCTTCCGGATGAGCGGCAGGTACTGGGCGACGATGAATCCGATGATGCCGATGAACAGGCACCAGCGGATGGCTCGATTGAGGGCTCCCATCCATCCGAGATCCACCTCGGAGGAGGCCTCATTGCGAAGGCGTTTCATTTGTAGATCCGTTTCCAGGCTTTGAGTTGGCCTTGAGGCGTGAACGTCAGCAGCAGGTGGGACTCAGCCGTGGTGGTCACATCCTGACCACTCCAGCTCCAGAACATGGGTCCGCGAACGGCCGTGCTGTACGTTCGGGAGCGGGAGATCACCCAACTGGCCACACGGGATCCGTCCGAGGTCTTGGCTTCGGACTCGGGCGGTCCCAGTTCCTCGATGGCCTGATCCCAAGTGTAGCGACCCACCCGGGACTTCCAGTCGGCTCGGCCGTAGGTCTCACACCCGGTCGAGAGCACCGAGAGCAAAGCCACCCAAAGCCATGGCCAACGCAGAAGGACCTTCAACCCATTCATAGGCCTAACAAATCATTCCGAACCCCGGTGAGCAACCCCGGGAATGTTCCGATCGGGAGGCTTCCCGGTCGAATCAAGACCCGGCACCGGGAATCGACCGACCGCCGCAACGAGCGAAACGCCAAAGACACCCACGCCTCAAGCAACCGGGAGGTGGAACCGATGCCCGGTTCAGCCTCCCGCACCCTCACTGGGACAGCTCCTTGAGAAGGGCCTGCCGCTGCTCCGCGGGGAGGGCTTGCAACTGCGCCTTGAGTTGGTCGGGCGTGACCGCCGCGGCCGCCGCCGGAGCCCCGGCCCCGCTGGCCGGCACCTGCAACAATTCCTCCTGGGTCCAGTTGGCGTCGGCCGAACGGTCTTTCACCGCGGCCAGGCCATCGGCCACCATCTGAGGCGTGACCGCCGCTCCGGTGTTGCCCCACGAAGAGCGGATGTAGGTGAGCACCGCGGCCAATTTCTCGTTGGTGCCACCGATGGCATCCCATTGGGAACCCATGACGATGCTGGGATCGTTGGCCGGATTCCAGGTGACATCTTTGTTGACCTTGACGGTGCCCTTGAGTCCATGCCGGACGATGCGCAGGAGTCGATTCGGACCGTCGGCATTCACCCAGTCGGATCCGGCCAGCGGCGGTGCGACACCCGCCTTGCCCGCACCGTCTTCACCATGACACAGCGCGCACACGGCGTTGTAGGCGATCATTCCGTCCCGCTTCACGGCGGCCAAGGGGTCGGCCGCCACCGCCACCACCGGGGCGGGCTTTCCGTGGGGGAACTCCGAGAATTCCATGGCCTCGAACCGGCCGCTGTACTGGGTGAGGTAGGCCCCGCCCCAGAACAGGAGTCCGGCGATGCCCGCCACCACCCAGAGGTTCACCGGCTCGAATCCTTCGACCGGGTCGGGCTTTTCGCGGAGCACCGCGGCGTGCAACTCGGTCACGTCGTGGGTTTCACCACGATCCAACCGCGAGGAGGCGTTGGGAGTTTCCTTGGGTATGCTCATTGGGCCTCCTCCTTCTTGACCGGCGCTTCAGGCAGGTCTCCAGAGGACTTCAAACTGCGGAGATAGGCGACCAGTTGCTCGGCGCGGCGCGTCGGAACCACCTCGTGGCCGGCGGGCGGGGCGAACGCCCCTTCGAGCACCAGCGCGTTGGTCGAGCGGCCCGCGACCCCGATGGCCCGGGTCTCGAAGAGGAAGGCGTGAGGCGGCATGATGCTGCCGGGGCTGGTGATCTGCGGGTTGTACAGATGACGGTAGTGCCAAGCGGCATCGGACTGACGCTCGCCGATGTTCGTCAGGTCGGGACCGGTGCGCATGGTGCCGAGCAGCACGGTCTTGTCGTGGATGTAATCACGGCTGACGGTGCGACGACGTCCCCAACCGCGCTCGATGTCCGAGCCATAGCCCTCGGGCCGCACCTGCTGGGTGTGGCAATAGACGCATCCCAGCGAGCGGTAGTGTTCGGCTCCCTGCTGGGCTTCACCCGGTCGGGCCGCCGGGTAGATGGCCGCCGTGTTGGTATCGGTATGTTGACCCAGCGCCGCCAATTGACGGTGAGGCATGAGAACCAACCCCACCCAGCTGGTCGCCAGCGTGAAGAGGATCCCCAGAAAAAGTAGCGGTCCGTAACTCATGGTCATTTTCCGGCGGCCAGCGTTTCAGCCTCTCCGGTCAGGATGCGCACCACCGGCTTGCGGTAGGGTTCGAACATCCGCACCAGCAGCCATCCGACGTTGATGACAAAGGCGGCATGGCCCACGGCCAACAGCAGACCGGCGAGGGTCCGCAGCTTCAGCCACGGCAACGTGAACTGGACGACATCGAGGAATCGGACGGCGGCATCGTTGAGCATCGTCCCCTGGATGAAGCCCATGATGCTCATCGGAACCACATAGAGCACGATGCCGAGGGCCACCCCCCAGAAGTGCAGGGAAATCAGGCCATTGGAAGGCCACTCGCGCTGGGTGATCCGCGGCAGGATGTAGTACATCGCGCCGAACATGACCATGGTGAAGAAGGCGTACATGCCCAGATGGGCGTGAGCGACCGTGTGGTGGGTGAAGTGGGTCACTTCACTCACACTGCGGAGGGCGCTGGCCACACCCTGCAGACTGGCCAGGGTGTACGAAACCGCACCGAACACCATGAAGCGCAGCGTGGGGCTGTACTTCAGTTTGCCGAAGTGGCCCAGCATCGTGAAATGGTGATTGATCGCCACCGTGATCACCGGGATGAGCATCATGACCGAGGCGACGATGCTGACCGTGATCATCCAGGCCGGCAGCGGACCTCCCACGAGGTGATGCATGCCGTTCCAGTTGTAGAAGAGTGCCAAGGACCAGAAGCCCATCACACTCAGGTAATAGCTGTGGATCGGACGCCCAATCACCTTCGGGATGAAATAATAGATCGAGGCCAGACCGATCGGGGTGAACCACAGTCCGAGGACATTGTGGGCGAACCACCAATTGACGGCCGCCTGCACCACGCCGCGGACCGGTTCGATGAGCAGCATGACCTGAGCGGTTCCGTACAACCAGGGGAACCACAGAACAGCCGCCAAGAGGTACCACTGCGACACATAGAGGTGGCGTTCGGCCCGCAGTCGGAATGTGATGATCGTCCAAACGGCGATCAGCGCGTAGCTCACAAAAAGAATGGGAGTCGCATACCGCGGCATCTCCAACCACTCGATGGACGTGGAGTCGCCGATGAGGATGCCCCCGACACCGACGGTGACACCGAGATTGTAGAACAGGTTGGCCACGGTCACGAGGCCCGGCGCCACCAGCGGAATGCGGCACAGACGGCACATCAACCACAGCGTGACTCCGACCGAGATCTGCGAGGCGAATCCGTAGATGACCGTGTTGAGATGGGCCGTGCGGACGTTGGCGAAAGTCAACCACTCCCACCCGGCCAAGAATCCCGGAGTGTGGAGCTTGATGCTTGCGACGAGCGCCAAGACCGTACCGGCCAAAAGCCACGCGAGACCGCTCAAGAAAAAGAACAGAATGGGCACCCGGCACGAGGCGTCGATCTCCGCCAACGCCGCTTTTTTGCCGCCCTCGG
>JAIXXC010000299.1 GCA_027490985.1 Verrucomicrobiales bacterium | reverse complement strand
TCGAGCCGTTTTGGGAACACCCGCTTCAATGCGGTCTTTTTGATATGAGCGAACCACTGGAGATCAACCTCGACCTCGACAAACTGTTTCAACCCGCCTGGGCGACCTCGCCTTCGGATCCGAACAAATACGCCCGCTACGACGGGACCGAAGGCGAATCGCGCGGCGACCGCCGGTTTGGTCGGGGCGATCGCCCTCCCCGGCGTGACGGTGGCTTCGGTGGCCCCAGGCCCGGAGGCTTTGGCGGCGGCCCCGGTGGACCGCGTTCCGGAGGTGACCGTGGCCCCCGTCCCGGCGGCTTCGGCGGCCCTGGCGGACCGCGTTCGGGTGGCGACCGCGGACCCCGCCCTCAGGGTGGGCCCGGTGGTGGCGCTCCCGGAATCGCGTGGGATCCCAAGGGTGGGCCCCGTCGTGACGGCCCGGGCCGTGGCCCCCGTCGTCCGGATTTCCGCCCCGAACCGCTCATCCCGGTCGAACTGACCCTGACCCCCGAGCAGGGAGGCGTCAGCTCGCTGGCCCGCCAGATCAAGCTCAGCGGTCGCGCCTACCCGTTGTTCGAGGTGGCCACCCTGGTCATGCAGAAGCCCGATCGCTACACCGTCGGCTTCAAGGTGATGAAGCGCCGCGACGAGGCCACCAAGAAGGACGTGGCGGTTCAGCCGTTGTTCGTCTGCAACCTCGACGACACCCTGTGGCTCAGCGAGGCCGCGGCCTCCGAGCACGCGCTCAAGGCCCATTTCGACACCTTCTACCAGACCCAGAAGATGCCGTGTGATCCCCCCAAGGGCGTCTGGACCCTGGTCGCCCAATGCGGGATGACCGGCGAGTTGCTCGGGCCTCCGAACTTCCACGGATACCAGGAGAAACTCCGCAAGCTGCATGCCGACCGGTTCTCCCGGATGAACTTCGACATGTACAAGAGCCGGGTGAAGATCGTGAAAGACGAGGCCATTGTGAAGCAGTGGACCGAGTCGGTCAGCTTCCGCTTCGAGTACACGGCCCTCAATGTGCCGGAGCCCAAGGTACTGCAGTCCATGGACGAGGTCCGGGCCCATTTCGCCGAGGTCCACCAGCCCTCGATCATCAAGCAGGTCGACGCCTTCACCCCGAAGGCCGATGCCAAGCTTCCGGCCGCGCTGCAGACCCTCCTGCGCGTCTCGCTCGACAAGGAGAAGCGATTCCCCATCCGCATCGCGACGGCCCTGAGCAACACCTTCGCTTCGATGGGGCTGCAGTTCTTCAAGCGCGACAAGACCGTGGTGCATGTCGCCGTGGCCCGCCCCCACTACCTGGACATCGAGAACAGCGTGGTGTCGGAGACGACCAAGAAGATCATCGAGCACATCAACACCAACGTCGGAACCAACCGGAAACGCCTGGTCGAGACGCTGGCTCCGAGCCCGGCTCCGGCCGAGGCCCCGGCCGACGCGGCTGCGGCCCCGGGCACCGCCCCGGCCCCCACGCCCCTGACGGCCGAGCAGCAGAGCGTCTTGAACGACCTGCACTGGCTGATCCATCAGGGACACGTGATCGAGTTCGCCAGCGGCATGCTGGAGACGGCCAAGAAACCGGCTCCCCGCCCCACCCCGACTCCGAAAGCCCCGAAGAAGGGCGACAAGCAGCCCGCTGCGCCCGAGGGGGCTTCGGCCGAGGTCGCTTCCGAGGCCGTGGCTGCGACCGATGTCGCCGCCTCCCTGGCCCAAGAGGCCCCTCAGGCCGCTGATCAGGCCGCTGAAGCCGAAGCGCAGCCCGAGCCCGTGACGCCTGCTGCCGAAGCGGCTCCTGAGAATCCGCCTCAGGCCGGCTGAACCCCGGCCGATCGAGAATCGTGAACGGCACCCTCCGGGGTGCCGTTTTCCTTGAGTCTCCAAACCGCCCAACCCGATCCGGAACCCGTGACCTTGCAGGAGGAAATCCAGCGCCGACGCACCTTCGCGATCATCTCCCATCCCGATGCGGGCAAGACCACGCTCACCGAGAAGCTGCTGCTCTACGGCGGCGCCGTCCAATTGGCCGGATCGGTCACGGCCCGGAAAAACCAACGGGCCACCACGTCGGACTGGATGGAGTTGGAGAAGAAGCGCGGCATTTCCATCAGTTCCACGGTGTTGCAGTTCGAATACTCGGGCTACCGCATCAACCTGCTCGACACGCCGGGCCACAAGGATTTCTCGGAAGACACCTATCGCGTCCTCACCGCGGTGGATGCGGTGATCATGGTCATCGACGCCGGCAAGGGCGTCGAATCCCAGACGCGCAAACTCTTCGAGGTCTGCGCCCGTCGGGGAGTTCCGATCTTCACCTTCATCAACAAGCTGGATCGCCCCTCGCGCGACCCCATCCAGTTGATGGATGAGCTCGAGGCCGTGCTGGGCATCCGCTCCTGCGCCATGAACTGGCCTCTGGGCAACGGTCCCGAGTTCCGGGGCATCTACGATCGCGCCGAGAAAAAGGTGCACCTCTTCGAGCGCGTCGTGGGTGGCATGTACCGGGCCCCGGTCAACGTGACCGGCCTGGACGACACCCTGGTCCGCGAAAAACTCGACGAGTTGACCTACGCCTCCGTTCGCGAGCAGATCGAAATGGTGGAACTGGCCGGAGCCGAGTTCGACCACGAGCAGGTGCTCATCGGCAAGCTGACCCCGGTCTTCTTCGGGTCCGGCGTCAACAACTTCGGGGTGCAACTGCTCCTCGACCGCTTC
>JAIXXC010000290.1 GCA_027490985.1 Verrucomicrobiales bacterium | reverse complement strand
CTCAAACCCGACAACGACTCCAACTCGCTACGGCGCTCTTCGGACAGCCGGCGAATCTCGATCCGATCGCGCTCCAACTGACCCCGAGACTGATCCAAGACCTCGGACCTGCGGCGGAACTCCTCCTGCTGTTCGGCCAATCGCTCCATTTGCCGACCCACGGAAGCTTCCCGCTCGGCCAGGCGGGTTTCGCTGGCGGCGAGTCGGGCGCGTTCGGATTCGAGGTCACGATCCTGATCGGCCCGCCATCGGTTGAGATCCTGCTGGGCGGCCAAGCGCACCTCGACCCTCAGGGCTTCGGTCTCCTTGCGGGCCTGATCGGCCCGTTCCCGCTCCCTCACGGCCAATTCGGCCCGCAGAGCCCGCTCGCGGAAGCGGTGGATGACATACGAAACGGCCGTGCCCGCAAGCACCCCTCCCGCTGCCAGAAACCAGGATTCAGTGGCCATGTGTCAATGGGGCACCCGGAGGTGCGTACCGACAACCCGATGGAGTGATCACGCCGTCCAAGCCGACATCGTGATCTTCACGAGGGATCCGCGGCAGCAATTGGAAGTCGAACGCGACTCCAAACACCCGTCCGCCCACGGACTCGAGCAGTCGGTCGTAAAACCCACGCCCGCGCCCCAATCTCCCCCCATCCGTCGAGAATCCTAGCCCGGGAACCAACACCAAGTCCAGCGACACGGCATCGACCGGCTGACAGTGGGGCCCCGGCTCCAGAATCCCGAACCGGCCCGGCACGAGGTCGCCGGGTCCACCGACACGGCTCCACCGATAGGCCGAGGTCGCCGGCTCGAACGAGGGCAGGACCACGCCCTGCCCCTCCGACCAGGCCCGTTCCGCCAACGGCCAAAGGTCGGGCTCGTCGGCTCTCGGATGGTAGAGCGCGACGACCCGGGCGGCCTTCCATTCGGGCAGTTCGTGACACCGTTCCCGGATGCGGAGCGACGCCTCGTCGCGTTCGTGGGGAGCCAACTCGCGCAACCGCTGTCGGAGCTCCTCGCGCAACACGCTTTTGAGGGCGGGCAGAGGGGGTTCCGGCGGATTCATGCGGACTACTCGTAGCGAAGCGCGTCGATCGGGTCGAGATTGGCCGCCTTGAGGGCCGGGAAGAATCCGAAGACGATCCCAATGAAGGCACTGACGGTGAAGGCGAGAATGACCGACGCCTGGGAGATCAGGGTCGGGAACTGGAACAACTGCGTGAGCAAGGGAGCCAGCCAGTAGCCCACGGCGATGCCGAGCCCGCCGCCGAGGATGCTCAGCAACACCGCTTCGGCCAGAAACTGGAGGAGGACGTCGCGCCCCCGGGCACCCACGGCCAAGCGGATGCCGATCTCGCGGGTCCGCTCGGTGACGCTGACCAGCATGATGTTCATGATGCCGATGCCACCGACCACCAGCGAAATCCCGGCGAAGAAGCCGATCAGCACGGTCATGATCCGATTGTTGGCATTGAAGAAATCACTGGTCTCCTGCTGGTTGCGGACCATGAAGTCGTCGTCCTTGCCATCGCTGATCTTGTGCCGCCGCCGGAGCAGTTCGGTCAACTGCTCCTGGACCGAGGTGATGGCATCGGGCGATTCGGCCTGAACGAAGACCGCGCGGAACTTGGTGTCGCCCGACAAGCGCTTCATCACGCTGGTGTAGGGCACCAGAAGCACATCGTCCTGATCCTGCCCGAAACTGCCCGACCCCTTGGCCTCCAACCAACCCACGATGGTGAACGGGGCGTTCTTGATGCGCACCGCCTGGCCCACGGGATCGACGCCCTCGCCGAACAGGGTCTTGGCCGTGGTCGCCCCGATGAGACACACCTTGGACGCATTGCGGACATCGTTGGCGCTGAAATTCTCGCCACTCTTGAGGGGCCACGACCGGGCCAGGAGGTATTCGTCGGAAACGCCGGACACCTGGACGAAACTGTTCTGATTGCCCGCGGCCACCTGGGTCGAGGTGCGGGCCTCGGGGCTGACGGCCGTGATCTGGGACACCTCACGGCGCATCGCATCGAAGTCTTCGATGGACAGGTTCGGAGCCATGCCGAATCCGCCCCGGACGCCGCCCCGGGTCATGTTGCCCGACATCACGGTGATGAGGTTTTGACCCATTCCGGCGATGCGCTTGTCCACCTCGGCCTTGGCGCCCGTGCCCATGCTCACACCGACGATGACGGCGGCGATGCCCACGATGATCCCCAGCATGGTGAGGAAGGACCGGAGCACATTGCGCCGGATGGCCATCAAGGCGATGCGAAGGGTGGCAAACATGGTTCAGGCGGTGAGGTGGACGGCCTTCTGCTCGGCTTCCAGTTTCTGAAGTTCTTCGACCGCATTGAGGCGGCTGGCGACCGGGGCGTCGCTGCGGATCAGACCGTCCCGCATGACCACGATGCGTTTGCAATAGTGGGCGATGTCCAACTCGTGGGTCACCATCACCACGGTCATGCCCTGATCATTGAGCTTCTGGAAGATGCCCATGATCTCGATGCTGGTCCGGGTATCGAGGTTGCCGGTCGGTTCATCGGCCAGCAGGAGGGTCGGCCGGTTGACCAGGGCCCGGGCGATGGCCACGCGCTGCTGCTGACCGCCCGAGAGGCGGCTGGGCGTGTGGTCCATGCGCTTGCCCAAGCCCACCAGTTCGAGCGCCTCGGCCGACCGTTGGTGCTGCTCGGAAACGGAAATCTTCGGACGGGCATACAGCATGGGCAGCTGCACGTTCTCCAAGGCCGTCGTGCGGGCCAGGAGGTTGAAGCCCTGGAAGACGAACCCCAGCTTGCGGTTGCGCAGGTCGGCCAGCTCGTTGCGGGACAGCGACCCGATGTCGACCCCGTCGATCAGGCACTTGCCCTGACTGGGGCGATCCAGGCACCCGACGGTGTTCATGAGCGTGCTCTTGCCGGAACCCGAAGACCCCATGATGGCGACGAACTCTCCGGCCTCCACCGTGAGGTTCACGCCCCGAACGGCGCGAACCTCGATCTCACCGGTTCGGTAGGTCTTCTCGAAACCTTCAAGCTGGATGACCGCTGGCATGGATGAAAAGGTGAAGTGGGGGTTCAGGGGCGAGCGGATCAGCGGCGGGGGGCTCCGCCGAAGGGACCCCCGAAGGGATTGCCGGCCGGAGCCGCGGCCGTGGTCGCGGTCGACTTGAGCCCGGTGACCACCATCTGGCCCGCTTCGAGGCCCTCGAGGACCTCGGCTCCGGACGCATCGGTCATGCCCACCTTGACCGTGATGGCCTGCAACACCGGAGGGGCGTCGGGGGTGGCCGGATCGGCCGGCTTGAGCACATACACCGTCTTCAAAGTCGGACCCTCGGCCGGTTTCGGGCGGGGGGAACCAGCGCCATTGCCGCCACCGGGGCCGCCCATGCCCCCACCCATACCGCCGACGCCGGCGGCCATCATGGCCCGCATGCGCTCCCGCAGGGCCTGGTATTGGACTTTCTGTTCGGCTGTCAGGGAATCCTCATATTTCTTGCGCTCGTCATCCGTCGGACGGCGTCCCTCGGCTGTCCAAGGCGCCGGCGGCAATCCCTCCATTCCGGCCGGACGGGACGGCCGGACGATGTCGTTGGTCGAAACGGTGTTGGTGGCGGGCAGCACGGTCACGCCCGCCGGCGGGCTGACCCGGGTGGCCGAGGCGGCGATGCGCACGACATTCGTCTTCTCCAGCGTGATGAGCGTGGCGGTGGCCGTCATTCCGGGACGGAGTCGCAAGTCCTTGTTGTTGACCGCCACCACCGTGGTGTAGCTGACCACGTTCTGGTTGGTGGTCGGAGCGAAACGCACCTGGCGGACCCGCCCTTCGAACTTGCGGTTCGGGAAGGCGTCGACCGTGAATTCCACCCGTTGCTGTTCCTGAACGTTGCCGATGTCGGCCTCGGAGACGGCCAATTCGATCTGCATCTGGGTCAGATCCTGGGCGATGAGGAACAACGTGGGCGTGCTGAAACTGGCGGCCACGGTCTGTCCGGCATCGACGCTCCGGGTGACCACCACACCGCTGATGGGTGCGAAGATCGTGGTGCGATCGAGGTCGACCTGGGCGCTCTCGACGGCGGCCTCACGGGTCTTGACACCCGCCTGGGCCTGGAGCAACGCCACGTCGGCCTGCTGGTTCTCGGTCTCCGAGATCAACTTCGCGGCGAAGAGTTCCTTGGCGCGCTTGGAGTTGAATTCGGCCATGGCCAGGCCGGCGGTGGCATTGGCCAGATCGGCCTTGGCCCGGGCCAGCGCCCGCTCGTAGGTGGCCGGATCGATATGGGCCAGCACATCGCCCTCTTTCACGATGGAATTGAAGTCCACCTTCATCTCGGTGATCGTGCCCGAGATCTGGGACCCCACCTGCACCTGCCGGATCGGAGCGATGCCGCCGTTGGCGCTGATGCTCTGGACCATGTTGGTCCGCACCGCGGCCTCGGTCTTGAACTCCACCGGCGCGGGCTTCTTGAAGCGGTCGCAGCCGGTGGTCAGCAGCACGGCGACCAGCGTCGGCAGCACCGAGGCCAGGGGCCTGAATCCGGCGCGGAGGACCGAGGATCGTTGAAGAAAAAGGCTCGAAAACGAATTCATGGGCGAACAGGGACGAGCCAACGGACGGAATTTCATCAAGGCTCGTCGGCCACAATGACCCTCACCCCCGTCGGGCGGTTACGCAACTCTGCAGAGAAACACCGGAGGCCAGAGGCGATCCTCTGACACTCCGGTGTCGAACTTGCACCCAAGACCGAACGGGACAATCAGAGCGGCTTGACGCTCAGATTGCGGAAAGCCACCGGGTCGTTGTGTCCGGCGAAGCCGAAATGACCCCGGGTGCGGGTCTTGCCCGGGTGCGGGCTGTTGGCCATGTAGTTGGTGATGGTCGAGAGGTCGGCATCGAGGATCACGAACCCGTTGAGTTCGGTGCGGATGCGGCTGCCCTGGACGTAGGTCTCCTGGAAGTTCCACTCGCCGTTCGGGCGCTGGTAGCCCTGATGGGCCGGAGCCATGCCATAGGCGCCACCGTAGGCCTGACGCGGATCGAGCTTGGAGCCGGTCTTGGCCTCGTAATCTTCGGCGAGCACCTGCAACTCGGTCATGGCCACGTAGGCCGCATCGCCCGAACCCGGGTAGCGGATGGCGAAGCCGTTGTTGCCAGCGCTGGGCACCTGCACCTCGGCCCGGAAGGCGAAATTGGAATACTCGGAGTCGGTGAACAACACGCCGCCCTTGCCCTTCTTGCAGCGGATGGCGCCATCGACCACTTCGTAATCATTCACCGAGCCCTTCCATCCGGCGAGGTCCTTGCCGTTGAAAATCGATTGGAAGCCGGCCTTTCCGTGGCTGGCGAGGATCTGGTTGGCCTCGGCGCCGCCGATCTCGCGGATGAACACGTTTTTCCAACGGATCTCACCACCGTGGGTCTGCAGCTGGATCGGGCCGCGGGCGGGGATGGGCTTCTTGCGGTCGTAGAAGTTCTCCATGATCGCGTG
>JAIXXC010000050.1 GCA_027490985.1 Verrucomicrobiales bacterium | reverse complement strand
CCCCGATTGGCGCGAACGGGCCGAGCGGTTCTGGCTCGAACGCCCGTGGTGGGTGCTCGGAGCCGGGGTGAGCCTCAGCGCCCTGTGCTTCGTCTATGCGGCGCGGGTCTCCTTCGACTACAACCTGCTCAACATGCAGAGCGACGGCCTCTCGTCGGTGATCTTCGAGAAGAAGCTTATCGAGGCTGCACGGATTCGGAAGGGCGGCGCCTCCGAAGAACGGGCGCAAGGGGTGCTCTTCGGGGCCGTGATGGTCCCGTCGGTGGCCGAGGTTCCCGCGATCGAGGCGAAGCTGAAGGCCCTGCCGACCGTGGCCGGGGTCGACTCGATGGGCCACTACCTCAACCAGGATTCGACCGAACCGTTGAAGTTGATCCGCCAGATCCGTCAGGAGACCCGCTCGATCACCTTCCCGCAGGTTGCGGACGGGCCGCTCGACCTCACCGCTTTCAGTCAACGGCTCTGGGGACTGCAGGGACTGCTGGCCCTCGCGGCCGATGAGGTCCGAAAGACCGCTCCCGAAGAGAAGGAGCTGCTCAAGCACCTGACGTCCCTGAGGGGGGCCATCTCCGAACTGCGCTCGTCGATGTTCCGCGGGGATCGTCAGGCCAACGCCCGCCAATTGGGACATTTCCAGTACGCGCTGTTCCGGGACATCCACGACACCTTCAACACACTGCAGCAGCAGGACGATTCGGGCGGCCTCCGCGAGTCGGACCTGCCGCCGGTCTTGAGGAACCGCTTCATCGGGATCACCGGCAAGCAACTGATCCTGGTCTATCCGAAGGAAGACGTCTGGGAGCGCCAGGCCCAGCATGCCTTCGTGAAGGACATCCGTTCGGTCGCACCGACGGCCACGGGAACGCCGGTCCAACTCTACTACTACACCGAGCTCCTCAAGGTCTCCTACATCGAAGCGGCCGGATGGGCCCTGGGTGCCATCGTGCTGCTGGTGTTCATCCACTTCCGGTCTCCGATCCAGGTGTTCCTGTCCCTGTTCCCGGTGGCGGTGGGTTCACTGTGGATGGTGGGCTTCATGGGAGTGAGCGGAATCCCGTTCAATCCGGCCAACATCATGACCCTGCCCCTGGTCATCGGCATTGGCGTCACCAACGGCATCCACATCCTGAATCGATTCGCTGAGGAACGGACACCCGCCATCCTCGGCAAGAGCACGGGCAAGGCGGTACTCATCTCCGGCCTCACCACGATCGCCGGATTCGGCAGCCTGATCATCGCCGATCACCGGGGCATCCGCAGCCTCGGCTGGGTGATGGCGGTGGGCACGGCCACCTGCATGGTCGCCGCGATGACCCTGCTACCGGCCCTGCTGACCCTCCGCGAACGGTTCCAACGGAGGAAAGAAACAGGAGCCGCTTCGGCCTGATGAGCAGTGCGAAGGGCTCCCTGAACTGCAATTTCGGATGCGTTCAGATGGGTTTGGGGTCGGTTTCGGCCCATTGGGCCCGCCCGGAAGCCGAAGCCCCAAGCCCTGGCAACTCTCAGGCCTCGGCCATCGCCTCGCGCGCCAGGAACCGGTCGCGGAGCTTCCGCAGAGCGGCGGCCTCGAGCTGACGGATGCGTTCGCGGGTGAGGCCGAAATCGGCACCGATCTCCTCGAGCGTGCGGGGATCGCCGCCTTCGAGCGCAAAGCGCTGGTTGAGGATGACCTGTTCTCGCGGATTGAGCGACCCGACCAGCTCGCGCATGAGTTCGGCGTTGCTCGATTCGCTGACCCCGGCCCAGGGCATCACCGCCGATTCGTCGGCGATGACGTCGGCGATGCGGTTCGACTCGGGGTCGTTGCCGATCGGGGCGTCCAGCGACGTGGCCCCCACCGCAGCGGCCTCGCGCCAGCGACGGATGTCGTCGACATCGGCCTCGAGCTCGCCCGCCAACTCCACGTCGGTGGCGGGGCGACCCAGATCGGCCTCGAGGCGCACCTCGGCCTTTTTCATCCGGGCCAACTCCTGGACGATATGGATGGGCAACCGGATGGACTTGGACTGGTTGGACAGCGCCCGCTTGATGGACTGCTTGATCCACCAGGCGGCGTAGGTCGAGAGCTTGGCACCCCGGTCCGGATCGAACCGTTCCACCGCGCGCATCAGGCCGATGTTGCCCTCGTTCACCAAGTCGAGCAGCGGAAGGCCGTAGTCTTCGTATTCCCGGGCGATCTTGATCACCAACCGCAGATTGGCGCGGATCATGTGCTCTCGGGCGGCGTCATCCCCCTTCTGGATGCGGCGGGCCAGTTCAACCTCTTCTTGGGCCGTGAGCAACGGCGTCTCGACCGCATCGCGGAGATAGAGCCGTAGGGACGAATGCTCATCCCACACGCCGCGCTCGGAGGTCTCGGGCAGGCGGACACCCCGCAAGACCGCAGTCCCGGTCAGGTCGCCCTCGACTTGGACCGGCAAGGCCCTCGAGGTCGCCAGCGTCTGCAACGGGATCACCGCCTGGACCGGAGGTTGCGGACCCCGCGGAACCGAGATGCGATTCCGATCGGCCACCGGAGTCGGTGGCAGGGCGATCGGACGAGCCCGCTTGGACACGACCGCCTTGCGCGAACGTCGGGATCGCGACTTCACCGACGAAGACCGCGCCCGAACCGGCTGGGCCGGGGTCGAAGTCGTATGAGACGGGGAGCCCGACCGCTTGGTCTTGAGAGTGGTTTTCATGTCTCTGGAAACGTTGGAGTCGCCCGAGGCGATTTTGTTCACTGGTTTCATCGGACTCATTCGGAGACGGGTAGGTTTCAGGCGAAACACCCCCGCTCAGTCGGAGCCCGTGCCGACGGAAGCATGAGCGGGGCCAACCCGATTGGGGCCATTTTCCCGGGCACACCGTCACTCGAGATTCGGGGCCCGGGGGCTTTTCCGGGTCAACGAGCGCCATTTTGACACAACTTGCGCCCACCGAACGCCCTGCCCTGACTCGGGCGATGTTCCGCCGAAAGGCTGGCCTGAGCCCCGGGGACGTGATGAAATCGAGTCCACGCCTATGAAACTCAACGCCCCTTCCCGCGGCCTGACCTTGTCGCTGGTCTCGCTGCTGGCCTTCGCGCTGCCCACATTCGCCGGATCCTGGGTCACCTACGAACCCAAAGCCGGAACGGCCAACGGCAAGACCCTCGTCTTCCTGAGCGGCGACGAGGAATATCGTTCCGAGGAGAGTCTGCCCCAGATGGGCAAAATCCTCTCCCAGAAGCACGGGTTCAAATGCATCGTGCTCTTCAGTCAGGATGCCGACGGAACGATCAACCCGAACAACCAGACGAACATCCCGGGCATGCATCTGCTGGCCTCGGCCGATCTGGTGGTCAATCAGTTCCGGTTCCGGGAACTGCCCGATGCCGACATGGAGCACTTCGTCCGCTATCTGGACAGCGGCAAGCCCATGATGGTGGTGCGGACGGCGACCCACGCATTCAACTACGAGCGCAACAAGCAGAGCCCTTATGCGTCGTACTCCTGGACGGCCAAGGGCGGCGGATTCGGCGGCAAGACCGTCGGCGAATCGTGGACCTACCATCACGGTCACCACGGCAAGGAGGCCACGCGCGGCGTGATCGACGGCCGCAACGCGCAGCATCCGATCCTCAACGGGGTGTTCGACGTGTTCGGACCGAGCGACGTGTACGGCGTCAACGCCGACTTCCCGAAAGACGCCACGATCCTGATGCATGGCCAGGTCCTGACCGGGATGCAGCCCAACGATCCCCCGAACCTCGGCAAGCCGGCCATGCCCTTGGTCTGGCTGCGCGACCACAAGGGAGCCTCGGGCCACACATCCCAGATTCTGTGCACCACCATCGGTGCCGCCACCGACCTGCGCAGCGAAGACCTTCGTCGGCTCTTCGTGAACGCGGCCTACTCCCTGACGGGGTTGAATGTTCCGAAAAAGGCCGATGTGAGCCCGGTCGGCCCGTTCGAGCCTTCGATGTTCGGCTTCAACACCTTCAAGAAGGGGGTGAAAGTCGAATCGCACGAACTGAAGTGAGGCTTGGCCGGAACACCGGCCTCGACCCTTCGACGATCCCCAGCACCGGAAGCGCACGCCTCCGGTGCTGGGCCATTTTCAGGGGTATTGAGAAACCCCAAGAGCGCCCGCCCCGAACCCGAACCAACCCCGGCCCAGGCACACACCGGGCCTCGGACACAGGCTCGACTCAAGCTCACGGATTGAGTCGGATCCGCCACAATCCGCCCGAGTCGGTCGTGCTCCACTCGAGGGTGCGTTCGATGGTGCCATCGGGCTGGAGGACTCCCGGTGGCACCGAGTAGGTGCCACTCAAGACGGTCGCCACCGGGGTGACGGTGGAGGTGCCCGACAGCAGCACCCTTTCCAGGATCCAGCCCTGGTCGCGCGGCCCGCGGGTACGGATTCGGACCCCCTCGGCGGACACCCGCTCCACGGCGAGGGTGGGACGCACCGGCTGGATCGGCACCAGCGGCTCGGACCGCCAATTGGAAGGCAGATAGCCGGGCTCGGTGACGACGACCCGCGTCAGACACCGGTCTGCGGAGGCCGCCTCGGGGGGCCAGGGGGCCGCCGAACGGTAATCGAGATGCTCGACCTCGTAATACGGCACAAAACCGGCATCGGGCCGGGGCGGCAATTGGGGGGTGTCGGGCCGAACCAGACTCACCCGCTCCCCTCCGGAGGCGAGTTGACCGGTGTAGGGCCCCAGCACCACCTGCGACTCGGACAACCCCAGCAAGCGGCGCACCGCCGCCGGATTGTTGGTGTTGGCCACGATCCAGCGGGCCCCCGGCGGCATGGCCTGGGGTTCTGCGAATTCGAAGCCGATGCCGCCCTCAATGCGCCACCCGTTGGTCGGGTAGGCCCGATCGTACAAGGGCACGGTCGCCGCGGACACGTTCTCGAGTTCCACGAACTCGATCTCTCCGGCCGGAGCGGCATATCGGAGCCGGCGGAATACCACCGGACCCAGGGCATGCGGCGCGTTGGTGCCGCCCAGGCCCTGACGGAAGATGTTCAGCAAGAGCGGATCCATCGAATTGTCGATGCCGGTGCCCAGGGTCATGCGCTGCATCAACAGGAAGGGGCCTTCTCCATCGGGGTGTCGACCGAAGCTCACCCCATTGGGGCTGGCGGGAAACTCCTGGACGTCTTCCCAGCGACGCGGAACGCCGGCGGCGTCGGCCGACAGGAGACTCACCAGGCCGCCGCGAGCGGCACTGAAGGTGAAGGCTGTGCGACCGGCGGCAGGCTGAAGCGGATTGAACTGGTACTCGTAGATCATCCTGAAACCGCGGGGAGGCACCACCGTCCCGGTGGGAATGCGGAATCGGAAAGGATCGGCCAGATCATTCGAAAGGAACCAACCGCCGACGTCGATCGGTTGGTCGGTGCGGTTGAACAATTCCACCGCGTCTTCGAGCGGCGGATCGGTGTGGGCGAGCAATTCATTGACGACCACCCGGTTCGGGATACCCACCCCCGCCACTCCCGGGGATCCGAAGTACTCGGCGCTGGCCCGCCAATTCTCGGCGGCCGCGGGATCCCCGGCCGGGTCGATGAGTTCGATCGATCCGCCGTTGCCGGCCGGCCGGGCGGGCCAAGCCCCATCGACCCCGTATTTGACCTGGGCCAGGACGGTGCCATTGAACGCGTTGAGGATGACGCTTTCGCCCCCGTTGTTCAGGGCCCCGGTGTAGGATCCCGGCACCAGTCCGGGCACCGTTCCGTATCGGGCGGCCAGCAGCGTCCGATTGCGGGCGATCACCGCCCGGGCCTTGGGTTGCAAGGTGAAGGGCGTGGGAAACGTGAAGACGAGGCCCGCCGAGAACGTGGCTCCGGAGAGGTCTGCCGGAAGCGAACCGGCATTGAAGAGCTCGAGATATTCGGCCTCCGCATAGGCGGAGCCACCGGGCGGTTCGTACATCACCTCGCTGATCACGACCGACTGCGCGGAGAGGGAAATGGACCACCCGATCAAGACGACCAAGCCCCCCGAAATCCAATGCCTGTGCACCGCCCCACGGTAACGCTTGTCCACAAACTGGAAAGGATGCTTGCGGGCGCTTTCGCCAAAAGTGGGCTTTTGCTCCCGGTTCAGCCGGGGTTCAATTCCCTGACATGCAACTGACCGACGGACTGCACCTGGCCTATTGCACCAACATCCATCGCGGGGAGGACTGGCCGGAGACCTTCGCGGGTCTGGAGCGCCACACCCGCTCGGTGCAGGCCCGCGTCTCGGGCGGCCGACCGTATGCCATCGGCCTCCGGCTCAGCGACCGGGCCTCCCGGGAACTCATCGAACCGGCCACGTTGCGGGCGTTCCAGGAGTGGTTGAAGCGCCACAACGCCTACGTGTTCACCATCAACGGGTTCCCGTATGGGCAGTTCCACGGTCAACGGGTCAAGGAACAGGTGTACGCCCCCGACTGGTCCCAACCGGAACGGCTGGAGTACACCCGGCGGCTCTTCCACATCCTGACCGAACTGCTGCCGCCGGGGGTGGCCGGCAGCGTCAGCACCGTGCCGGTCTCCTACAAAGCCTTCCGGCGCTCGCCCGAGGAGCGTCAGCGCGCGCTGCTCCAGCTCTGGGAGTGCGTGGACTTTCTCGAAGAGCTGTCCAACCGATCGGGCCACGACCTGCACCTGGGGCTGGAGCCCGAACCCCTGTGCACGCTCGAGACCACCGCCGAATGTGTCGATTGGTTCGACGCGCTGCGCGCCATGCGCCCCGGAGACCCCCGACTCGAGCGGCGTCTGGGCGTGAACTACGACTGCTGCCACCTGGCCATCGAATTCGAATCCCCCGCCGAGGCGCTCGCCCGTCTGCGGTCGGCCGGCATCCGTCTGAGCAAGATCCATCTGAGCAACGCCCTGAGCGTGCGACCCACCGCCGGGATTCGTCAGGCGCTTCAGGCCTTCGCCGAAGACATCTACTTCCATCAGGTGATCGAGCGACGCTCCGACGGAACGCTCGTGCGGTACGCCGATTTGAACGACGCCCTGGCCACCCCCTCCCCGTCCGCGGGCGCGCCCCTGCCCGAGTGGCGCATCCATTTCCACATCCCGCTGCACGCCGAACCCCGGGGCGGTTTCGACACCACGGCCGACCACCTCGTCGGCGTGCTCGATGCCGTGAAATCCGATCCCGGCCTCTGTCAGCATTTCGAGATGGAGACCTACACCTGGGAGGTCATGCCCGCCGACCTGAAACAGCGCGATGTGGTGGACCAACTGGCCTGCGAATACGCCTGGACCCTGGCCCGCTTCGCCGAGCGCGGATTCCACCCGGTGGGCTGATTCCGGATCGGCAAGCCGATGGCCCCTGGGGCTTTCAGTCGTCCGCCCCCAAAGCGCGCAACCGGGGGGGCCTCGACCTCAAAGGCCGACCATGTGGTTCAGGATCGCCGCCTGTTGGAATTCAGACCGCTGGAATTCGGCGGCGATCCGCCCCCCGCGCAGGACCAGCAGGCGGCGACTGAGGCCCATCACCTCGGGCAGTTCACTGGAGATCAACAGGATGGCCATCCCCTCGCAGGCCAGTTGATCGAGCAATCGATGGATCTCGGCCTTGGCCGCGACATCGACACCCCGGGTCGGCTCATCCACCACCAACACGCGGCATTCGCGGGCCAGCCACTTGGCGAGCGCGATCTTCTGCTGGTTGCCGCCGCTCAACCCGGCGATGCCGGCCTCGAGAGAGGGGGTCTTGACCCGCAACCGACGGACCAGTTCCCCGATCTCGTCCCGTTCGCGTCGGCGGTCGATCCAGCCCCATCGTGACCAGCGATCCAGCACCGCCAGCGAACCGTTCTCGCGGCAATTCAACCCCAGTACCAGTCCCTGGCGCTTGCGATCTTCGGGCAGGAGACCCACGCCGGCGTCCATCGCGGCGGAGACATCGCCGCAAGGCAGACGGCGCCCGCCCACCGACACCGTTCCCGTGCGGTCGGGATCGAGTCCGAAGATCGCCCGCGCCAACTCGCTGCGCCCGGCGCCCACCAGGCCGGCCAATCCGAGGATCTCGCCCTGCCGGAGGGTCAGACTCACCTCCTGGAAACGGGTTCCGGACGAAAGCCCCTCGACCCGGAGCACCGGTTCTCCAAGTCGACGGCCGAGATGGGCCGGCTCGAAGGATTCGACCGAACGACCGACCATCTGCCGCACCAGGCGTTCCTGATCGGAGTCGGCCGCCGGTTCTGTCGACACATGCCGCCCATCGCGGAGCACCGTGATGGTGTCGCACAGGCGGAAGATCTCCTCCATCCGATGAGACACGTACACGAGGGTGAACCCCCGGCGCTTGAGGTCGGCCAGCAGCCCGAACAGGCGCTCGCTCTCGACGGCGGACAACGAACTGGTGGGCTCATCAAAAACGAGGATCCGGGCCCCCGTGCCCACGGCGGCGGCGATCTGCAGCAACTGCTCCTGACCGGTGGTCAACTCGCCGACGAGCCGGTCGACATCCTGCTCGAACCCGACTTCGGCCAGCAGGCGCCGGGCCTTGTCGCGCATGGCCTGCCGGTCCACCCACCCCTGCCGGTGCGGCCAACTCCCCAGGCAGAGGTTTTCGGCGATGGAAAGGTCGGGGCAGAAAGCCAGCTCCTGATGGACCATGGCGATGCCCAGCGCCCGGGCCTCGGCCGGGTTGCGCGGGGCGATGGGACGCCCGTCGAGACGGATCTCGCCCGCATCGGCGACCTCGATGCCGGCCAGGATCTTTCCAAGGGTGCTCTTGCCGGCGCCATTCTCGCCCATGAGCGCATGGCAGGCCCCTTCGGCCACGGAAAACGAGACCTCCGAGAGCGCCTGGACTCCCGGGAATGCCTTGGAAACTCCGTGGAACGACAGGAACGCCATGAGCGTGGCCGCGCCGCCCTATCGCAGCGGATCGCTGGTGGTCAGGGCCGATTTGAGGTCGCCGGTCAGCTCGCACCGGCTGGCCAGGTGGCGCGTCCGATACACAATCCTGCCCTGGGCATCGCGTTGCACCCAGTGACTGTACCGGGCGCCCAGCTCCAGGGCCCGCTTGAGCTGCTTGTCTCCCTTGGCCGGAGTCAGGCTGTACTCGACGAGCCGTCCGATCTGGCGCAATTCCTGGACCAGAGCCAGCGATTGGGGGCGGAGGGCCTCGTCTTCGATGATCACCACGCAGTCCAACCCCGCATTGAACGCAGGCAGCTTGCCGCGGGCCTTGAGCAGTTCGAGCAGGACCACATCGCCCATGCCGAAACCCAACGCCGGCAGATCCACCTTGCCCTGGCTCAGCAGCTTGACCAACTGATCGTACCGGCCGCCGCCGGCGATGGCCCTGAATTCGCCCTTCCGGTCGAAGGCCTCGAAGACGATCCCCGTGTAGTAGGCCAAGCCGCGGATCACATTGTAGTCGATGGCGACGTAATCGCGGAGCCCCCGGGCCGCGAGGTTGTCGAGCACGGCCTGCAGTTCCGGGGTGGGCTCGCCGAGTTCGATGAACTTCCGCACGTCGGTCACCTCGATGCCCAAGGCCCTGAGGCGGCTCTCGGTGACCTCGGGCTTCTCGCGCTCGATCTTGTCGATGACCTGATAGAACTCGTAGGCCTTGGCCGGGTCTCCCTGACGGGATTCGTAGAAGCGCTGCCAGGCCTGGCGGCTGCTGAGTCGGACCACGAAGTCCTGCGCCTCGAGCCCGAGGCGTCGCAGCACGTCGATGAGCAGCGCGACGATCTCGGCATCGGCGGCCACATCGGGCTCACCGAAGATGTCGCAATTCAGCTGGAAGTGTTCCCGAAGGCGGCCCCGCTGCTGCTTCTCGTAGCGGAAGAGCTGCGGCATGGAGAACCACTTGATGGGTTTCTTGTAGGCGCGCTCGGCGGCCGCGATCATCCGGGCCACGGTCGGGGTCATCTCCGGTCGCATCGACACGGCCCGGTCACCCTTGTCGACGAAGTTGAACAACTGTCCCACGATCTCGGCCCCGGATTTGGCCGTGTAGAGTTCGAGGGGTTCCAGCGGAGGCCCATCGTACTCACGGAACCCGTAACAGCGGGCGGTCTGACGCCAGGCCTCGAAGAGGTGATTGCGCGCATCGCAGGACCAGGCGTCCTTCAGAGGCAGCGGCTCGGGGTAGAATTCGCGGAAACCGGGAAGGCATTCCATGTGGCCGCAGATCAAACCGCAGCCACCCCGCGGCGGCAAGGCGCCTATTGGCAACGGCTACCGGGCAACGGCTACCGGGCGACGGTTCAAGGACCGGGGGGCGCCCCCGCCCCGACCCCGGTGATGTTGGGCTTGGGCCTTGACCGCTCCCGCCGATTCAGGCCAGCTTATCCCACAGTCATGAGCGTGACGCACAACGTAGTACCCGTATCGGTAGGTGGCCCACAGGCCGCCGAGGGGACTTGTCGTAACGCTTGATGCAGCTTTCACAAGAACCCACGGCCGGCGACGGTCGTGGGTTTTTTGTTCCAAACAGGGAAATCCACGACCACCGGCCAAGAACCAGGACACACCACATGAGCACGGCCACCCCGACGCAGACCAACCAGACCACCAGCAACAAGGACATCGGCCCCCTGATGTTCGGGCGCGAGATTTTTGTCGAGGCGCTCGAACGCGAGGGTTGCGAAGTCATCTTCGCCTACCCCGGCGGCGCGAGCATGGAGATCCATCAGTCGCTGACCAAGTCGAAGATCCGCACCATCCTTCCCCGTCACGAACAGGGCGGCAGTTTCGCCGCCGAGGGCTACGCCCGCGCCACCGGCAAGGCCGGCGTGTGCATGGCGACCAGCGGACCGGGTGCGACCAACCTGGTGACGGCCATCGCCGACGCGTATGTCGATTCCTGCCCCCTGATCGCCATCACCGGCCAGGTGGCCCAGTCGATGATCGGACGCGGCGCCTTCCAGGAGACCGACATGATCGGCGTGACGCTGCCGATCGTGAAGCACTCCTACCTGATCACGGATATCAATGACATCCCCCGGATCGTGAAGGAGGCGTTCTACATCGCCCAGAGCGGTCGCCCGGGTCCCGTGGTCATCGACTTCCCCAAGAACGTCCAACAACAGAAGGCCCGCCCCGTCTGGCCGACGCTCGACGAGGTCAAGGCCCGCCTGCGCGGCTACACCGACCGGGTCGCCGCCGACGAGTTGGCGCTGAACGAGATCGTCGGACTCATCGAGAAGTCCGAGCGACCGGTGATCTACAGCGGTGGCGGCATCATCACCGCCGGCGCCTCGGCCGAGTTGCTGCAATTCGCCGAATCCACCCAGATCCCCCTGACCACCACCCTGATGGGCATCGGCGGCTTCCCCGAGGAGCATCCGCTGTCGCTGCGCTGGTTGGGCATGCACGGTGCGGCCTTCGCCAACTGGGCGGTCAACGGCGAGTACGCCCGGCGCAACGATCCGTCGGAGCCGATGGTGAAGCTCAAGGACGGCTGCGACCTGCTTCTGGCCTTCGGTGTGCGGTTCGATGATCGCGTCACCGGCGCCTTCAGCGAGTTCGCCAAGGGTGCGACCATCGTCCACCTCGACATCGATCCCTCCGAGCACCACAAGAACAAGCGCGCCCATCTGGCCATCCACGGCGATCTCAAGGATGCGCTGCACCGCATCAATGCGCTCATCGCCCAGCGCAAGGGCATCAAGAAGACCTTCCCGGCCTGGCACAGCCAGATCGCCGAGTGGAAGGCCAAGGCTCCGTTCCGCTACACCACCGAGGGCCAGATCATCGATTCGGCCCACATCAAGCCGTTCCACAAGGAAGGCGAGGAATACATCCTGCCCCAGATGGTCATCGAGGAACTGTGGCGGCTCACGCAGGGCGAAGCGATCATCACCACCGGCGTCGGTCAGCACCAGATGTGGGCCGGCCAGTGGTACAAGTACAAGTTCGCCCGCCAGTTCATCACCAGCGCCGGCCTCGGCTCCATGGGCTACGGCTATCCGGCGGCTCTGGGAGCCAAGGTGGCCCGCCCCGACAAGCAGGTCGTCGACATCGACGGTGACGGGTCGTTCCTGATGAACATCCAGGAATTGGCCACGGCCCATGTCGAGAAGATCGCCGCCAAGGCCATCGTGCTGAACAACCAGCACCTGGGCATGGTGGTGCAATGGGAAGACAACTTCTTCGACGGCAACCGCGGCCACACCTACCTGGGCAACCCGGACAACCGCTCGGGCATCTACCCCGATTACGTCAAGGTGTGCACCAGCTTCGGTGTCCCCTGCGAACGGGTGGTGTACCGCAAGGATTTGCGTGCGGCCTTGGAGCGGATGTTGGCCGCCGAGACGCCCTACGTGCTCGACGTCATCACGCCCTACACCGAGCACGTGCTGCCGTTCATTCCGGCCGGCCGCACCGTCGCCGACATGCGCTGGTAAGGCATTCCCCTTCCCCTTCCTTTCAAACCCGAAACCGGCGACGGTTTCGGGTTTTTTCTCGGGTACCCCTGGCGTTCATCGCGGGGAAACCGGCCGACACCCGCCCATCGGAGACGAAATTGCATTGAATTGTCTCTAGGCGCTCACCGTCGTGGAATATTAGGATTCAGTTCTGAACTGCATGAGACTCTCGCTCCACTCCTCCGCTCGTCGCGTCCGCCAGGCCGCAGGCTTCACGCTCATCGAAATCCTGCTGGTCATCGTGATCATCCTGCTCTTGGCCGGTGCCTTGGTGGTGTTCGTGCTGCCCCAACAGGAGGGCGCCGAAAAGAACACCACCCGGCTGCTGCTCAACAACATCTCGAGCGCCCTCGACACCTACCGCCTGAACCTCGGCCATTACCCGACCGAGCAGGAGGGTGGCCTCAATGCTCTGTTGACCAAACCCACCTTCGAGAACGAGCGCCAAGGCGAGAAGTGGCAGGGGCCCTACCTGAAGCCCGGCACCCGCTTGGACGACCCGTGGGGATTCCCCCTCCGCTACGAAGTGGTCGACCGTTCCCAAGCTTCCGATGGGGCCAAGTCGGCCCTGCCCTACAAGCTCTTCTCGGTGGGACCGGATGGTCAACCCGACAACGACGACGACATCAAGATGGCCACCGAATCCGACACCTCGGGCGCCGGCGGTGCGACCTCGGGCGGCACTTCGGGTGGCGCTGGCAATTAAGGGCACCGATGCGGTCGACACCCCTCCATCCTCGGTCTCGCGGCGGCGGCGGCTTCACTCTCGTGGAGCTGCTGCTGGCGATCACCTTGCTGGCCGGGTTGATGGCGGCGGCGATCTTCGGGTTCTCCGGCCTCCAGCGGAGCGCCCAACTCAATGAAGGGGTCGAGCGGGTCGAGACCGCCATGCGATTCGCCCGGGCCCATGCGGCCAATACCGGCCGCAAGGTCCAGATCGTGGTGACCACCTCCGAGGCGGCGGCCGCCTCGAACGCCTCTGCTTCCTCCTCGTCGTCTTCGGGCGACTCGCGGTCCGACGCCCCCGGCCTTGCCGCTGACGCCCTCCACTCCCTGAGCATCCTGTGGGAAGCCGACCCCGCCGGGGCACCGGGCGTCTTCGAGCCCATTCCGTCGCTGTCCGGCGATGTGGCCGACGTGTCCGAACTGGTTGAGATCCGCTCGGTGGGACGCGAATCCAAGGGAGACCAACCGTCGGAGGCGGGATTCCAGGACAACGGATCCAACGAAGACTCCGGCTCCTCGAGCTGGCCGACGGGATCCGCAGTGGCGAACTCGCCCTATTCCCCGAACCCGACCGAGTCGACCAATCCGACCGATCCTTCGAGCGAACTATCGACCGAAATGGGAGCCCCCCTCGGCGGCTCCAATCGACCGGTTCGTGAAGCAAATCCGGGCGAGTCCACCATCACCTTCTATCCCGACGGGTCCTGCGACGGAGCCACCATCGTTCTGGCGTCCCGCGACAGCGACGACGTCCGCGAGGTGGCCGTGCATTTGGAAAGCGTCACCGGGACGACCCGGCGCCATTGGCGGGCCTCGGCCGGCGGTGCGTCGGCAGAACCGACCGCCGGCGGTGCTACCGATCCGGGTTCCCCGGCTTCGGGGGCCACCCCGCGTTCGGCCAACGGCTCCGCGGCCCCGCTCAAAGCCCGACGCTGAAACCCGTCCGAGGCGGCATCGCCCCGTCTTCCTGCCCACGCGATGCTGAATCGGTCTTCCATCCCCACCCGACCGACACGCGGCTCGGTGCTGCTGGAAGTGGTCTTGGCCCTGGTGCTGTTCGTCAGCGCCGCCGCGGTCGTCAGCAGCGCCATGCAAGCGGCGATCGACAGCGAAGAACGACTCCGACTGGGCGTGCACGCCGACAATCTGGCCGCGTCGGTCGTGGCCGAACTGGAAAGCGGCCTCAGGTCTCCGGCGGTACTGGGGCCGGCCCCCTTCGAGGCCCCCTTCACCAACTGGACTTGGCAAATCGTCGCGCCCTCGGCCGATGCGCCGGGTTCCCCTCACGAGATCATCATCCGCCACGCCGATCCGGAACTGGTCCGCCGCCTCGCCCAGATCCTTCTGGTGCCCTCGCGAACCGCCGCCGCCCCGGATGAGGCCGATCCGGAACAGGCCACCCCGGACGATCCGCTCACCGCCCCATGACAATCCCGGCACAGGCGGGCCGACGGCCTCGAGGCTTCACCTTGATCGAAGTGGTCCTGGCGATCGTGATCGCCGTGGGGTTGCTCACCGGAGTCCTCGTGTTCTACCGGCAGGCGGCGATTCTGCGAGAAGAGATCCTCCGCAAGGCCGACGCCCTGTCGGCGGTGCGTCTGGTGATGGACCGGATCAGCACCGAATTGCGGACCGCGCCCCCGGGTACCGCCGGAACCCCGATCCTGTCCGGAGATTCGCACTCCCTGAGAATCCTTCACACGGCGGTGCCCTCGAAGACTCCCTGGCGAGGCGGCAATCTCGGCCGCGCGAGCCTCGCCGAAGCCGACTGGGTGGAGGTCGCCTACCGGTGGTCTGCCGACACCAATCAACCGGGGTTGTTCCGGCAAGAGCGCACCCACACGGCCAGCGCACAGGTCTCCACCAATGTCCTGACCGAAGTCGAAGCGCCCCCCGGAGGCGGCACCAATTCGGTCATCCCCTCGGGCGGGACGCCGCTATCCGAGGCCATCGCCTACCTCCGATTCCGCTACTGGGACGGCTCTCGATGGCAGAACACCTGGGAGAAGCCTCAACCTCCCGGAGCCGTCGAAGTGTCGCTCGGACTCGAGCCTCCCGATGAAGACTCCCTCGAGCCGGCGTCCGAAAGCCCCGAGGCACCCGACTATCCCTTCGAGGTGTTCCGGCGGGTCATCGCGCTGCCCGCGGCACTCAACGCGTCGCCGGTCTCGGCGGAACCGGCGATGACCGACGAGATGCCCACGCCATGAAGCGTCTCCGATCCAGCCCACCTCGGTCGGCCTCCCGCCCCACCCCGGGCTTCGTGCTCGTGGGCGTGCTCATCGTGGTGATGCTCCTGTCGATGATCGCCCTGAGCCTGATGTTCCGCATGCGTTCGGAGGAGACTGCCGGAGCCACCGGTTCGGCCTCGGAACAGGGATGGGCCACGGCGATGAGCGGGGTGCGGGAAGCCATGCGTCTGGCTTCGGCCTTCCAGCCCGGCGACACCACGTGGATGGACGCCCCCGAACGCTTCAAAGACCGCGTGCTTTATGACGATGGCGGTGAGGAATGGCGCTGGACCCTCTACTCGGCCAATCCCGAGGGCGGCATCCGCTTCGGCCTCACCGACGAGGGTTCCAAGCTCAACCTCAATGCGGCGACCACCTCGATGGTCAGCCGTCTGCCCGGGATGAAGACATCGCTGACCGATGCGCTGCTCGATTTCGTCGACGCCGACGACGTCCCCCGCCCCGAAGGCGCCGAGCAGGAATACTACAACGCGCTCCCCCAGCCCTACCGGATCGCCAACGGTCCGCTCTCGACGGTGGAGCAACTCCTCCTCGTCCGCGGATTCACCCCGGCCGTCGTGCTGGGCGAAGACGCCAACCGCAACTTCTCGCTGGACCCGAATGAAGACGATGGCGACGAACGGGAACCGCCCGATGATGCCGACGGCCGACTCCAACCCGGACTGCTGCCCCTGCTCACCGTGTACTCCCGGGAACCGAACACCGACCGCACCGGCCGTCGTCGGTTCAACCTGAACACCCCGGACGCCGCGCTCACCGACACCAATGACCTGCCCCCGGCCTTCGTGGCCTTCGTCTCGGAACTCGGGGCGTCCAAAAGCGTGGTCCTCGACCCGGCCGAACTCCTCGAAGCCACGGTCACCCTGAAGGGGGCGGATGGTCAGGACCGGGCCGTCCCCACCGGCGTCGGCAAAGAGTCGCTGGCGCTGGTGCTCGACCGGTTCACGGGCTCGGCCGAGGCCGAGTTGGTGGGTCGCATCAACGTCAATACGGCTCCGGCGAGCGTCCTGCAACTGGTGCCGGGCATCGACAACGCGCTGGCCGAAAACATCCTGTCGGCCCGCCGCAACCTGCCGGCCGAACGGCGCAGTTCGGTCGCCTGGATCCATATCGAGAACCTGGTGGAAGCCGATCGATTCCGGGAGATCGCCCCGTTCCTGACCACGCGCAGCCTCCAATACCGATTCAACGTCGTCGGCTACGGCGCGCGGTCGGGCAAGTTCCGGGTGCTGGAGGCGGTGATCGACGTGGCCAGCCCACCGGCCCGCCTGGTGTATCTGCGCGATCTGACCCGCCTGGGATTGCCCTTTCCCATCGAGCTCGAAGCCGAGGACGGCAGCGCCCCCTCCGACGCCGGAGCCTCGTCCGGATCCGGATCCGCTGCCCAGAAAATCGGGAATCCCTGACCCCAAAACAAGGGCACAACCCGGTTCCGCGGGCCCGCCAAAAGCCGGCGTTTTCCTCGGCCCGAGTGGGGTTCGGAGCCCCTCGCAGCGGCCGAGCGCCCCATCGGGCCCATTCCGGGCCATGCCTCCGGCGGAACACCCCGTAAAATCAGCTGAAATAAGAGGGTGATCGCCAGCGTCGGGTGTTGGCGACTCGCTGAAGGATATGGCAGTCTCGCAGTGCTTCCTGAGTCCAACGAACCATGGGTATTTCCCTCAAAGAACTGACCGGGCGACTCCGCTCCCGAATTCCCGGTGCGGGCGGCGCCCGTCCCACCGTGCGCGGGCTGCCCGCGGCGATGGCGATCGAGATCGATGGCCTCACGCTGCGCATCGCCGAAGCCTCCCGATCCGGCCACTCCAGCCGCGTCGATCAGGTCCGGGCCGTTCCCCTCGAATGGCCCGAGAACGCCGACCGCTCCGAGGCCTCGGTCGTCGGATCGGTCGTGGCCAAGGCGCTGGCCAAGGCACGGATCAAACCGGGCCCGGTGGTTCTCGGAATCGGGCGTTCCCAGGTGATCCTCCGCACCGTGGTGGTGCCCGACACGGGCTTGACCGGAACGATCGCCTCGCTCGTGCGCTTCCAGGTGGCGCGTGATCTGCCCTTCCGACTCGATGAGGCGATCATCGACTTCCAGATTCTGCGGAGACTCCCGGCCCGACCGGTCTCGGAATCCGACTCCGCACCGACCCCGGCCGGAACCTCCAACGACTCGGTCGACCGCGTCGAAGTCCTGGTGGCGATCACGCGGCAGGAGTCGCTGGAGTTCCTCCGCCGCGTGGCCGAGGCCGCGGGTCTGTCCCTGGCCGCCGTGGGATGGATCTCGCAGGCCAACGCCACCTGCCTGCAGGCATCGGCAACCGGTTCGGCCCTGCCCAACGGACCGCGCGCACTGGTCACCCTGAAGGCCGAAGAAGTGGGCATCGAGATCCTCGAGGGGCGATCCCTGGTGTTCAGCCGTGGCGTGCCGATGCCGTTGGTCACCGAGACCGAACCCGAAGCGTGGGTCCGCAGTGCCACCATCGAAGTCATCCGCACCCTGCACGCCTTCGGCGGCACCTCCGGACGATCCGCTCCCGAGGCGGCGGCCATCCTCGGCGGAACCGGTCGCGAAGAAGCCCTCTCGGGAACGCTCGAAACGCGCCTCGGATTTCCGGTCCCACAAATCGCCCTAGGGCGCCCGTTGGGATTGGACCGTGCCGAGGCCGAGGCCGTCGCGAGCGGATTCTCGACCCTCGGTCTGGCCCTCGGAGCCACCGATCCGGCCGGCCTGGAGTTCGACTTCCTCAATCCCAAGCGCCCGACACCGCCGCCCGACCTCCGCAAGATCCGACTGATCGCCGGATTGGCCGCGGCGATGGCCGTGCTCGTGGCAGTGCTGGGTGTGCGCAAAACCCTCATCAGCCGGCGCGAGGCGACGCTGACGGCCCTCCAGACCGAACTGGCCGCCGGCGAGAAGAAGCGCCCCGTGTACCGGCAGATGATCCAGCAGGCCGCCACGCTGAGGGCCTGGTCGGCCGAAGAGCGCGACTGGCTCGACCATTACGCGCACCTGAGTGCCGTGCTGCCCCGGAGCGAAGAGGTGTATCTCACCTCGGTGGCCTTCGGGCCCAACCGGGCGATCCGGCTGGGCGTCCAGGCCCGCAACGGCGAGATCCTCGGCAAGGTCGATCGACTCCTCCGCGCCGCCGGATACGATGTCAAACCGCTGGCGGTCACCCCGGGCGCCGACCGCAACGGCTACAACTTCCGCACGACTGTCGAATTGACCGTCCCGGCCAAACTCAAGTTCGACCTCGCCAAGCTCGCGCCACCGGCCCGTCCGGCCGACGACGCCTCTCTCGAGACCCCCCGGAAGGGAGGATCCCGATGAACGACCGCGAGAAGAAACTCCTCTCCGTCATCGGAGGCCTGGTCGGTCTGGCGCTGCTGGTGGTCGTCGGCCGGAGCATCTTCCTCAAGCCGCTGACCGAGATCGACCGTCGCATCGCCGGTGTCCGTGAGAAACTCGACCGGTTGGCCAAGGAACGTCGCGACTACTTCGCCGCCGAAGACGAGGTGAAGGCGGTGGCCGCGCGCACCTTCTCCGACGACATCGACCAGGCCAGCGCCCGCTTCGGAGAAATGCTCACCCGCACCCTCATCAACAGCGGACTCCGGGAGGCCGATTTCAGCCGGCTCCCCACCGGGACCCGCAAGATCCGGGGTGCGCTGGAGACCGGTTGGACCGTCCGCGGCGACGGAGCCCTGCATCAGGTCATCAATCTGATCTTCCTGCTCGATCGGGCCACGCCCGTGCACCGTCTCGATGGTCTGACACTCTCCCCCTCCGACGCCCCGGGACGGGTGAAGGTGAGTTTCCGCTACCTGACGCTGGTGCCGACTCCTTGTCCGGAAGTGGAGCGGGGCGATCTTGAATCCCGACTCAACGCCGAGAGCCCCGAACGACGGGCCTACGATCCGATGGTGGCCCGGGACCTCCTGCGACCCTACATCCCGCGCCCCGCTCCGGCTCCGCCCGCGGGCCAGCCGCCCGCCCCGCCCCGCCCCGCCCCGCCCGGCAGCCCCGGTCCGGAGACCTATCGTCTGGTCTCCCTGTCCGAGTGGGCCGGTGAGTCGGAGATCCACGTCCGCGATCTGACCGCGCAGAAGACCGTCCGCTACAAGGTGGGCGACACCATCGCCGGCGGCGTCATCGTCCAGGTCGACTACCGCCCCATGCCCACCCCGGGCCGTGAAGACGTGCTCTCCGGCAGCCGGGTCATCCTCCGCATCGGCAACGAATACTGGGCCATTGAACGCGGTGGCACTTTCGCCCAACGGCACAAACTCAAACCGGAGCAACTGCCTCCCGGACTCGCCCAATTCTGAATCCCTTTCCCCTTTCCTGCATGAACATCCAACGGCCCATCCGTCTGGCCCTCGCCCTCAGCCTGGGTCTCGGTCTGAGCGTCCCCAACCCGTTTGCCCAGGCGCAGACGACCCAGTCGGGACCCGCCACCCCCCCGCACAAACCGGAGGTCAACACGGCGACCCCGACCGCACCGGCCCAGAACGCACCGCCCGTCTCGTCCACCAACGCCCCGATCGCCGCTCCGGCAACGAGCCAAGCTCGGAACATCCGATTCCAGTTCGATGGGATCCCGTATGCCGACGTGATCGAGCGCTTCGCCCAGATGTCGGGCAAGCCGGTCGTCGGCGAGATCAACATCCCGGGCACCATCACCTTCAACGACTCCAACGCGTACAACTACGCCGAGGCCTTCGACACGCTCAACGTGATCCTGTCGATGAAGGGGCAGATGGTCGTCGAGGAGGGCAACTTCCTGCGCGTGCTGCCGTTCAAGGAACTCCCGCAGACGCCCCTGCGCATCCTGCGGGGCGGCGACAAGGCCGACGGCGTTCGCCCCGGCGAGGTGGTCACCGTGGTGCTCGATCTCAAGAACCTCGACGCCAAGGAGATCTCCGAATCCATCACCAACCTGCTGTCCACGGCCGGTTCGGTGGCGCCCCTGTCCCGCGGACGTGGGCTCATCCTCACCGACCGCCTGGCCAACATCCAGCGGGTCAAGTCGCTCATCGGCTCGGTCGACAACGAGACCGCCGCCCAGCGGCAGATGAAGACCTACACGCTGCTGCATGCCTCCGGGGCCGTGGTGGCCGATCTCATCAACCGGACCTTCGGTGTCACCACCGCGCCGAAGCGCACCCAGTTCAATCCCAACAGCAAGCAGCTCGACGTGCTGCCGGCCGACCCGAACGACTACGTGACGGCGGTGTATGACGACGCTTCCCGCACGCTGGTCCTCTTCGGACCCCGCGAGCGCCTGACCCTGGCCGACGAGCTCATCTCCCGCTTCGAGGACGGCGGTAGCGGCGCCGGCGATGTCCGCATCTACACCCCCGAGGTCATCAAGGCCGAAGAGCTGGCCAACATGATCCGGCAGGCCATTCCCGGCGTCGCCGCCGCCAACGAGACGGGCTCCGCGGCCGCCACCAAGGCCCGGGTCATCGCCGAGAAGAACACCAACCGCCTGATCGTCGCCGCCCCCCTGGCCGGCATGGCCGACCAGATCGAAGCCCTGGTCAACCGATTGGACAAACCCGTCCACGGCACGGGCCGGACCGCGGTCAACGGTACCCCGGGCAAAGCCCAGGTGGTGCAGATCACACGGGTCTTCCGTACCCGCACCTCGGAGGTGAAGAACGTGGGCAAAATCCTCACCGAGGCCCTCACCAAGACGCTGCCCAACGGCCAGAAGGTCCCGACGGCCACCGTGTCGGTGGAACCCGGCAGCCAAAGCATCGTGATCACCGGATCGCCGGGCGATGTGCAGACCGCCACCGACATCATCTCGCAGCTGGAGACCGGATCCACCAACCCCAAGCCGCAGCAGACCCGGTTCATCGATCTGGGCAGCGTCTCCGACGCCAAGCGCATCGTCCCGTTGGTCGAGCAGATCTACCGCAGCGAGGTGGCCGACGGCAGTGCCGGAGGGGCCGCCCATGCCAAGATCATGGCCGAGCCCAACACCAGCCGGCTGATCGTCACCGCCTCCGAGGAGCACCTCACCCGGATCGAGGAGATCGTCCGCAACCTGCGCGCCGAGAAGTCCAAGCCGCTGCAGCGCTCGCTACACATCCTCGCACTGCGCAATGCCCGCCTCGAGACGGCCTTCACCAGCCTCAACAGTCTGATCAATGAGCGCATGGCCGACCGGCGTTTTGAGGACCAGCCGAAGCCCTCGGTGGTCCCTGACAATGCCAACAACCGGTTGTTGGTCACGGCCACCGAAGAACAGAAAAAGGAAATCGAAGCGATCTTGGCCGTGGTGGACCTCGCCCCGGAACGCCAAAAGCGCCAGATGGCCGTGATCCCGGTCAACGGCAAGTCCCCCGCCGAACTCATCACCCTGGCCGGCCAGATGATGAGTCAACTCGGCGAGCAACCCAGCAATCCCCAGCTCGAGCCCAAGCTCATCCCCGACGCCTCGGGCAAGCAGATCATCGTGCTGGCCACCGACTCGGACATCCAGCGGGTGCGCACCCTCATCCAGCAATTGGATGCCACCACCACCTCGGCCGTCAGCCGCCAGTTCCGCAATGTCGAATTGCACAACCGCACCGCGGCCGAGCTCACCCCCCTGGTGCAGCAGCTGTACCAAGAGCAGATCAAGGGCACCAGCGAACCCCCGGGCGGACCCGCCACCCTGATGACCGATGCCAAGAACAACCGCATCATGGTCAGCGGTGCCGAGCGGGAAATCACCCGCGTCGAGGCCATCATCCGGCAGCTGGATCCCGCCGGCCAGAAGAGCGCCAAAGAAGAAACCCGCATCATCCGGCTGAAGACAGCCGTCGCCTCCGAGATTTCGAGCCTCGTGGAGAAGAGCCTCGGCTCGCAGGCCCAGGCGGTGAAGGTGCTGCTCGATACCCGGAGCAACAGCCTGATCATCACCGGCGAACCGGCAGCCGTGGAGGCCGCCGCCAAGATCATCCGTGAACTCGACGTCCCTTCCGACGTGCAGCCTCGGGAGATGAAGGTCATCGAGCTCAAGCAGGCCGATGCCGCGGCTCTGGCCACCTTGGCCACCACCCTGGCCACCGACCTGCTCAAGAGCCAGCGGGGAGCCGAGTACACCCCGAAGGGCCGCATCATGCCCGACCCGGCGGCCAACCGGGTGATCATTTCGGCCCCCCGGGAGGAGATCACCCTGATCTCGCAAGTCGTGGAACGCCTCGATCAGGCCCCGGAAGCCGCCGGCGGCGCGCGGGTGTTTCGCCTGAACAACGCCGATGCGGCGCAGGTGGTGAGTGTCGTCTCCAACGCCATGGTGAAATTCGATGCCCGCAACCAACCCATCCGTCGGGCCTCGGTTTCCCTCGACCGCGAATCCAACAGCATCGTGGTCTCGGGCTCGCGTCAGGATCTCAAGGACGCCGAGGGCATCATCCAACGCCTCGACAATGAAGGAGCCGAGGGGACGGGGGGCACCGGGGGTGCCTCCAAGAGTCGGAATCTCAAGATGGTGGAAGTGGTCGGCGAACCCGACACGCTGGCGCAGGTGGCCACCCGGGTGTTCATGGCCCAGAACGCGGGGAGGTCCGTGACCAACCTGGTGAGCATCACGCCCGAACCCAACGGCCGTCGCCTGATCGTGTTGGCCCCCGATTCCCTCATGGCGCAGGTGGAGACCGTCATCTCGGCGCTGGATGCCCGACCCGACCAATCCCAACGCCAGCTGCACACGATCGAGCCGCAGGGCAGCCGCGCCGCCGACCTGCTGCCGATGGTCAACAAGATCTACGCCGAACAGAACCAGGGCCGCACCACCAAGCCAGCCACGCTCTACACCGACCCCACCGGTGACCGCCTGATGGTGTTCGGCACCACCGATCAGGCCACCGCCGTCCGACAAATCGTCACCACGTTGGCCACCGAATTGCCCGAGGCCCGCACCAATCGGGTCTTCGACATCGGCAAGCCGGCCGAGGCCCAGCGCCTGCTGCCCATCGTCCAGCAACTCTACAAAGATCAGGCCTCGAGCCGCCCTTCCGATGGCCCGGCCGACACCCAACTGATCACCGAACCCCGCTCGGGCCGCATCATCGCCTCGGGTCGGGTTTCCCACCTCGACCGCATTTCGGAGATCATCGCCAATCTGAAAGCCACGAGCGGCACCAACCTCGGCCGCGAGACCCGCACCTTCGAGGTGGGCTCGGCCAGCGATGTGCAGCGGGTGCAACCGCTCCTGCAACAACTCTACACCGACCAGTGGAAGGAGCGCGCCGACACCGACCCGGCCGATGCCCAGATCCTCGGTGATCCCCGCAGCGGACGCATCATCGTGACCGGCCGACCCGACCACCTGCAGAAAATCGAATCCATCCTCCAGCAACTGGGGACGAGCCCGGCCAAGCCCGGCGCCGACTCCCGCGATGTCCGTATCATCGATCTGGCGACCGCCACCGCTTCGGAATTGGCCACGACCGTCCGGACCCTCTACCTCGACCAAGCCAAGACCCGCTTTGGTACCACCCCGCCCGACACCACCATCACCTCCGACACCGGCAGCAACCGCCTGATCGTTGTCGGCGAAACCAACGAGCTGACAGTGATCGAGGACCTCGTGCGCAAACTCGACAAGGTCGGATCGCAGAGTGCGACCGCCCGGGTGTTCAAGATCAAGTCCGCCGAGCCGGAGAAGGTCGCGGAAGTCTTGTCCACCGCCCTGGTGCGCTACGATGCCTTTGGCCGGGCCCAAAAGCGGGCCACGGTGTCGGTCGATGCCAAGAGCCGGACCCTCATCGTCACCGGCGACCCCAAGGAGCTTCAGGCCGTGTCGACCATCATCGAGCAACTCGACACCTCCCTGGGTGCCCGCCCGGACCGCCGCATGAAGGTGGTCACCCTGCGCCAGGGCAAGGTGGGCGAGATGTCGGCCCGCGTCCGCCAACTCTACAACGACCAGTCCCGCAACCAGCCAGACTTGGCCTTGTCCGATTTGCTCGTCCTGGATGACGCCACCAGCAACCAACTCATCCTGGCCGGCAGCGAAGCCCAACTCACCCTCGTCGACAGCATCCTCGAGCAACTCCAGAAGAGCACCGCCACCCTCGCCCCTCGTGAAACCCGTCCGATCACCGTCGGTCAACCCGACGAGGTGATCCGCGTGCTTCCCCTGCTCCGCCAACTCTACACCGAACGCTGGAAGACCCAGGATGCGGCCGACCCCGCCGACGCGGTCTTCACCCCCGATGCCCCCAATGGCCGGATTCTGGTCACCGCGCGGACCAATCACTTGGCCGAGATCGAATCCCTGCTGGGCGTGATCCAGGCCCCCACCGCCACCCCCTCCCCGCGGGAGACCCGCGTGTTGAACCTCGCCGAACGGAAGGCCACCGAGATGGCCGGCACGCTCCGATCGCTGTATGAGGAGTCGCTCAAGTCCAAACCCGTGCCGCCCGCCGAACAGGCGGTGATCCGCGCCGACACCGAGGGCAACCGCCTCATCGTCACCGGACGCACCAACGACCTCGACCAGATCGCCGCGTTGGTCCTCAACCTCGACACCGCCAACCAGCGCTCGGGCAATTCCCGGATCTTCCGCCTCACCAACGCCGAACCCGCCCAGGTCGCCGCCGCCCTGTCGAACACGCTGGCCACGGTGGAATCCTCGGGCCGCATCACGCCCCGCGTGACCCTCGGCGTGGACACTACCGCCCGGACGCTCGTGGTCTCCGGTGAGGCAAAGGACTTGCAGGCCGCCGAGCAGATCGTCACCCAACTCGACGCCACCACCACCCGGGAGGCCCGGGACTTGCAGATCCTGCCGATCACCCGGGGCTCGGCCACCGAAGCGGTGGCCCGACTGCGGCCTCTGGTCCTGGACCGCCTGAAGGCCTCGGGCAAAACGACCGACCTGGTCCTGGTCCCCGACGATTCCCAGTCGCGCGTGCTGGTCACCGCCAGTGCCACCCAGTGGCAGGCGGTTCAAGAGATCGCGTCCCGCCTCCTGAGCACCGACACCAACCTCGTGAGCGGCGTGCGCTCCATGCCGCTGCAGCATGTGACCGCCGCCCCGGTGATCACCCTGCTCGGCCAACTCTTCGCCCGCGAGATCGCCCTCACCGACAACGCCCAGCGCCTGGTGGTCACGCCGGCCCTCGACGAACGCTCCCTGCTGATCAATGCGCCTCCTGCGCTCTTCGAACGGGTCCAATCGGTCATTCGTTCCGTCGATGTCTCCGACCCCGGTGGCTCTTCGGTGCTCCAGACGGTACTCCTGCGCAAGACCGTCGCCGAGACCGTGGCCGATTCCGTGAGCAAGGCCATCGCCGGCAAGGGCACCGATGCGAAGCTGCGCCGGGTGAGCATCACGCCGGTCACCGGGGCCAACGCCCTGCTGCTCAACGGACCGGGTGAAGCGGTCCAGGAGGTCATGAAGCTGGTGAAGGAACTCGATGCCGAAAGTGCGACCGGCGAGGTGGAGGTCCGCATTTACAAGCTCAACAGCGCCAATGCCTCCGATGTCCAACCGGTGCTCTCCCAGTTGCTGGCCAACGTCAGCACCCGACTCGAACGTCGCGGCTTCGGTGGCCGCTCCCAACCCGCCATCGCCATCGATCCCCGTTCCAACAGCCTGCTGATCACCGCATCGGCCACCCACTTCAAGCTCATCGAGCAATTGCTTCCGACGCTGGACAAGGCTCCCGAACGTTCGGACCGCGACGTGCAATTCGTCTGGCTCCAGAACGGGCGCGCCGCCGACATCCGCATGAAGGTCGCGGCCGTGTATGAAGAGCGCCCGCGGGGCGAGCAGCCGGTGCTGGAGGTGGACCGCGAAGCCAACACCCTGACGGTGATCGCCAAGCGATCCGACATGCCGCAAATCCAAGACCTCATCCAGCGCCTCGACGCCTCGGCCCAGGACAACAGCCTTCAGGTGCGACTCCTCACCGTCGACGACGTGCCCGTCGAACAGATGATCGGCATGCTGACCAACATCTATCCCCAGATGTACGGGGCGTCGCTGAAGCTGGTCGACCGCCTGCCCGCAGTGGATCGCACGAAGACCAACAACCCGGCACAGACTCCCGAGGTGACCGTGGCCCTCGACCGGAACGCCAACGCCCTGATCGTGTCGGGCCCGGCTCCGGAACTCGACCGCATCAACCGCATGGTCACCGACCTCTCCTGGAAGGCCACTTCCGGCGAGAGCGATCTGCGCATCTTGGCCCTCGCGCAAGCCGACCCGGTGGTCATGGCCCGCACCCTCAACAACGTGTTCCGTCCCGGCGGTGGACGCGGAGGCCAACCTGAACCGCAGCAGAATCAGCAGAGCCAGCGCCCGCCCCGCTTCACGGTGGTACCCGAACCCCGTTCCCGAAGTCTGCTGGTCCGCGCGTCGGCCAAGGATTTCTCCATCATCGAAACGCTGGTCAAACAGCTCGATACCGCCAATCCCGCGGCCGACCTGTCGCACCGGTTGATCACGCTCACCCACACCCCACCTGCGAAGATCAGCCCGCTGGTCCAGCAACTCGTGCAGCAACTCAGTGCCCAACATCCGGGAGATCCGCTCACGGTATTGCCCTACGGCCGTTCCAAGGGGCTTCTGGTGGTGGCTCGTGAACCGCTGATCGCCCAGGTGGAGAAGATGATCAAGACCCTCGACACGCCCAGCAAGGATGCCGAAGCCGAAGTCCGGGTCTTCACCCTCAAGCAAAGTGCCGCGCCGGCCATGGCCACCACCTTGCAGAACCTGCTCCGACCCGGTGCCGCCGGTGAGGCGGGTTCCGAAGCCCGCGAGCTGCAGGAACAGGTCCGCAAACTCAACATCCGCGGCGACTCCGGCGGCCCCATCGCCCTGGATCTCCAGCGCCCCATCAAGATCACGGCCGACCCCAGCGACGGCAACCGGCTGCTCATCACCTCCACGCCGAAGAACCTCGAAGCCCTCGGCAAAGTGGTGGAGATGCTCGACCAGGTGGGTTCGGCCGAAGCCGCCGACTTCGCCGTCGTCGCCCTGCTCCATGCCGACGCCCGCACCACGGGGCAGACCCTCTCCTCCATCTTCGCCCAAGGGGCCAAACTCGGCACCCGGCAGGATGGCCCCGGCAAACCCGAGGCGGGATCGGGCCGAGCTCTGGCCAGCCCGCTCAACGTGACCCCGGACGCACGGCTCAATGCACTGGTGCTCTCCGGCCGCAAGGATTCCATCGAACTGGCCCGCAAGCTCATCAAGGACCTCGACAAGCAATGGGACGCCGCCATCACCGAGGTGAAGGTCTTCCGGGTGAAGTATGCGACCCCGACGCGCCTGCTGCCCATGCTCCAATCGGTGTTTGCCGAGGGTCCGGCCGTCGCCGGCACCGAGGGCCTCAACAACTACGTCAGTCGTTTGCAGACTCGTCGCGAAGGAGGCAAGACCGTCTCCACCGAACAGGCCAAGACCCGCACGGCCCTCACGCTGCAGGCCGATGACAATGCCGGCGCCCTCATCGTGGCCGCCCGCGCCGACACGCTGCCACTCATCGAGGAACTGCTCACCCAGCTGGACATCCCCGACGCCTCGGGCCTGAGCACCGTGCGCATCTATCCCCTGAAGCACGCCGACGCCACGGCCGTGCAGAAGATCATCACCGACCTTCATTCCGGCCCTCGCAACGCCAACGCGAAGCCGAGCGACCGACCGACCATCACCCTGGATGACCGCAGCAATTCGATGATCGTCTCGGGCAACGACAAGGCCTTCGCCATCATCGACAACCTGATCGCCCAGCTCGACAAACCGATGGCGCCGGAGTTCCGCGACATCCGCATCCTGCCTCTGGCCCACGCCGATGCGGCCCAACTGGCCGCCACCCTGCAGCGTCTGATGGACCAGCGGGTCACCCGTCAGGGATCCCTCGGCAAAGGTCAGGGCGACAGTCTGAAGGTGCTCGTGCTGCCCGAGCCGCGCTCGAACAGCCTGCTCGTCGGGGGCGGCAAAGATGCCTACGAACTGGTCGAATCGCTGGCCCGCAAACTCGATGACGCCGCTCCGAGCCTCACGGGTGGCGTTCGTATCGTGCCGCTGGAGTATGCCGACGCCCGCATCCTGGCCGCCTCGTTCAATCAGCTCTTCACCCAGCGCTACCAGGCCAGCACCTCGCCCGAGATCCAACGCCAGAAGCCGGTGATCCTGCCCGATGCCCGCGTCAACGCGCTCATGGTCTCGGCCGGACGTGAAGACAATGAAACCATCGATGCCCTCCTCAAAAAGCTCGACCGCAAGCTCGACAACCCGTCCCTCGCGCTGACCGTCCTGCCCCTCAAGCACAACGACGCCGCCAAGGTGGCGACGACCTTGGAGGGCGTCTTCGCCGCGCGCATGCAGGCGCGCACCCTGCCCGGACAAACCCCCTCCCCCACCGACCGGGTGGAGATCCAGACCGACAGCCTCAACAATTCGCTCATCGTCTCGTCCAACAAGGAGAACCTCGACCTCATCAAGGACCTGCTCACCCGCATCGATGTGGAACCCACGGTCGCCGAGGGCGTGCTGGAAACCTTCGTCCTCAAGCACGCCGATGCGCAGCGCGTGTCCACCATGCTCAAGAGCCTGGTGCAACAAGGCATGTATCGCCCCGGCCGCTCCGATGTGAAGATTCCCGGCCAGGCGAGCCGCGATGCCATGGCCATCGCCGTCGACACCCGCAGCAACACCCTCATGGTCTCCGCCAGCCCGGACAATCTGGGGCTCATCAAGGAGATCCTGGCCAAGGTCGACACCATCGACTTCGTGGCCGCCACCGATCTGAAGGTCTACAAACTGGACCACGCGCGGGCCTCGAACCTGGCCGGCGTGCTCACCCAGTACCTGCAAGCCCGCAAGGCGGCCGACGCGGCCTCGCTCAACGCTCCTGAGCGCAGCATGCCGGTGGCCGTGATCGCCGACACCCGCCTCAATGCCATCCTCGCCACCGGCTCCAAGGAGGCCATCGACATGCTCGACCGCATCGTGCCCCAGCTCGATGCCGAAGACCGCCTCGCCCAACTGAACTTCCGCGTCTTCCCTCTGAAGGAAGCCACGGCCATACGCCTCCAGACCACCTTGCAGCGCCTCTTCGCCAACCGGCCGCCCAAGGCGCGGGGTGAACCGGTCGATCCCATCACCGTGGTCGCCGATGCCTGGGTGAACGCCCTCATCGTGGGTGCGGTCGTCGAAGACATGTCCATGATCGATGGCCTCATTCAACGGCTCGACACCCAGCAGGCCGAACTCGGCCTCAAGGTCGAAGTGATTCCCCTGGCCAAGGCCGACGCCCGCAAGGTGGCCCAGACCGTCCAGGGACTCTTCCGCGAAGGCACCCAGGGCGGTCCCCTGCCCATCGTCGTCAGCGCCGATGAACGCGTGAACGCGCTGGTCGTCTCGTGCGGTGCCACCGACCTCAAGCGCATTCGCGACGTGGTGGCCAAGCTCGACACCGACCAGACCGCCCGCGTGAGCGAAATCCGCGTGATTCCCCTGAAATACGCCCGCGCCGAGAACCTGACCCAGGTGCTGAACACCTCCCTCAATTCGAAGATCGCCCCGCTGTCCGACCTCAGCCCGAACGCCCAATCGGTGCTGCAGTTCGTGACCCGGACCGAAGACGGCCAGGAACTCGTGACCGCCGCCCTCAAGGAGGCCATCTCCATCACCCCGGACCCGCGCATGAACGCCCTCGTGGTCTCCGGTCCGGTGGATTACATGGGCCTGCTCGAACAAATCGTCGGCCGCCTCGACAACAGCTCCTCGCGCGAGGCCAAGATCCGGGTCTTCTCGCTGCGGAACGCCGATGCCCAACAGACGGCGCAACTGCTCCTGTCGATGTTCCGGATGCAATCCACCGGCGCAGCGGTCGCCGCAACGGGCCAACGCACGATCCAGTACACGCTCATGAAGCCCGCCGCCGACGGCACCGAGACGCCCTCGGCCACGGCCGTCATCGGCTCCGAAGAACAGACAGCCCTCAGCGTCAGCGTCGATCCCCGCACCAACACGTTGTTGGTCGGTGGCACCGAGCATTACGTGGCCCTCGTCCAGCAAATCATCGAGACGCTCGATTCGTCGGAAGCCCTGGAGCGCAAGACCGAGGTGTATCGCCTCAAGAACGCCCAAGCTCCCGATGTCGGCACGGCCATCCGCAGCTTCCTCGATCAGGAACGCCAGCGCGTCACCCAGGTGCTCGGCACCGACGCGGTCGGCACGGCCCAGCGCCTGCTCGAGCGCGAGGTGGCCATCGTGCCCGAGCAGGTCAGCAACACCCTGCTGCTCTCGGCCAGCCCGCGTTATTTCGAGCAGATCCACCAGATCATCGAAGAACTCGACCAGGCCCAATCGCAGGTGCTCATCCAGGTGCTGCTGGCCGAGGTCACCCTCGATTCGAATCGGGACCTGGGCTTCGAGTGGAGCTTCACCAAGAACATCGGCAACGGGTGGAATGTCGGCACGGGCACCGAGTTCGGCATCCCCACGCAGATGCAGAACTTCGGCGGCTACTCCGCGCTGGTCACCGGCAACAACATGAACTTCCTCATGCGGGCCCTCGAGAACGACGGTCGCGTGGAAGTCTTGAGCCGTCCGCAGATCCTCACCGCCGACAACAAGATCGCCTCGATCAACATCGGCCAGCGGGTGCCCATCATCACCGGCAGCTCCACCACCCCGCAGGGCGGGCAGATCAACACCTTCGATTACCGCGATGTGGGCGTGAACCTCACCGTCACCCCGCGCATCACCGGCGAGGGCTTCGTGAAGATCGATGTGGGCGCCACCAATAGTTCGCTGGCCAGTTCGAGCGTCGAGATCAATGACAAGGCGACGGTTCCCATCATCAACGAACGTCGCGCCTCCACCACGGTGACCGTGCAGAGCGGGCAGACCGTCGTCATCGGTGGCCTCATCGGCACGGTCGATGACATCCGTCGCAAGAAGACTCCGTTCTTGGGTGACATCCCGGGAGTCGGCTTCTTCTTCCGCAGCACTTCCAAGAAGTCGGAACGGCGTGAACTGCTCATCATGCTGACCCCACAGGTGCTCACGGCCAACCACGAGCAGGAGCCGAGGATCACCACCATCGGGAACTTCTCGACCCGCATGCTGGAGAAGTCGACCCTGCGCAGCGCCGAGCGCAAAGACCCGTTGAAGACGCAGTTGATGGATTCGATCTTCCCGAACGACACCAACGCCTCGAAGACCAACGCCCCCGCCGGCAAGAAGTGATGCCCCTGCCCCCCTCTCTCAACCGATCCCGGTCCCACGGCGCTGCCCCCGGGCCTCGGCAGGGCTCGGCCTTGGCCGTGCTCTGGCTCCTGATCTGGGGCCTGGGCGCCGGTTGCGCGACGGGGCCCTCGGGCACGGGGAGCTCCGTCGCGGGCGTCGCCCAGAAGAAATCCCAGCGTCCCTCGGGCATCCTCGAGCTGCACCTGCTCACGATGCCCGTGGCCCTGAATCTGGACGGGGCTCCCGGGCCCGACGGGGTGGCGGTCAAACTCTTCGCCAATGTGGGCAACGCCACCAAGCCTGCGCCCATCCGCAGTGGTGAGATCGAGATCGTGCTCTTCGACGGATTGCTCAACGGCACCAGCAATCCCCTCCCCAAGCCGGCACACATCTGGACTTTTACCGCGAAGGAGCTCAAAGGCTTCGAGACTCAAGCCATGGTGGGCACCGGCTATCAACTGACCTTGCGCTGGGGGGCCTTCAAGCCCAAGAGCGACCGGGTCACCGTGATCGCACGCCACCCGCTCGGAGAGGGCCGCTACCTCTACTCCACGCCCGGAGTCATCGCCTGTGCTCCCTGAGCGCTTCTGAGGGCCCTGGGGGAATCAGTTGGCGAGGTCGCTACATCACTCCCGCGACCCGATTCGCACCGAATTCATCCCGCGCGGGTCATCGACCCGGCCAGGCTCCGACAGCGCCCTTGCCGGGGGCTTGGGCGATGGGCTCGGCCGTCGGATCGCTGAGAGAGCGGAGCACCGCCTCGGCCCGACCCGAATCTCCGTCACCCAGGTGGCGCATCGCCTGACGAAAGGCCTCCAGACGGAAGTCGGCCGGCCCCTCGGCCCGATCCACGCGATCCAAGAACGCCGCGAGCTCGATGAGCTTGCAGCGCGCATCCATGAAGTAGAGGTCCAACACCTTCTGCCGAGTCATGGCCTTGAGCCTACGTCGGATCGATCCCATTGGGAAGCGAGGGACGCCCCGGATCCGCAGCCCAGGCAGGGACCCGTCGCCGTTTGAACGATGGCGCTTGAACCATTGCCAGAGCCTCGCCCACTCAGGCAATTTGACATCGCGCACCGCATGTCACCGACCCTCGATTCCAAGATCTACGTCGCCGGCCACCATGGTTTGGCCGGGAGCGCCATCTGGCGCAGCCTGCAGCGGCGGGGCTACCGGAACCTGATCGGCCGGCGTTCCCGCGACTTGGACCTGTGCGATTGCCGGGCCGTCGACGAATTCTTCACGTCGGAGCGTCCCGAATACGTCTTCCTCGCGGCGGCCAAGGTGGGCGGCATCAAGGCCAACAACGATTTCCCGGGCGAGTTCCTCTTCAAGAATCTGGCCATCCAGAACCACGTCATCGATGCCGCCCGTCGGCACGGCGTCAAAAAGCTCCTCTTCCTGGGCAGCTCCTGCATCTACCCGCGACTGGCGCCCCAGCCCCTCAAGGAGGAATACCTGCTCTCGGGGCCGTTGGAGCCCACCAACCAGTGGTACGCCATCGCCAAGATCGCGGGCATCAAGCTCTGTCAGGCCTACCGCCGGCAGTACGGCTGCGATTTCATCGCGGCCATGCCGACCAATTTGTACGGCCCCGGCGACAACTACGACCCGCTCGGTTCGCACGTGCTGCCGGCGCTGATCCGTCGCTTCCATGAGGCCAAGGTCGCGGGCGCGCCGTCGGTCACCTGCTGGGGTACGGGGGCCCCGCTGCGCGAGTTCCTGCATTCCGACGACCTGGGCGATGCCCTGGTGTTCCTCATGGAGCACTACTCGGCCGAAGAGTTCATCAACGTCGGATCCGGCCAGGAACTGACCATCGGCGAGTTGGCCACCACGGTGGCGCGGCTCATCGGATACGCCGGCACGATCCACTGGGACCCCGCCCAACCCGACGGCACCCCGCGCAAGCTGATGGACAGCTCCCGGCTCAAGGCCCTCGGATGGTCGCCCAAAGTCACCCTCGAAGACGGCATCCGCGGCGCCTATCAGGATTTCCTGACCCAGGCCTGAACCTCATCAACGGCCACGGGGCGGTCGTAACGCGAATGTTGATTCAGCGTGGCAATACCACTCGGTAGCCCAGAGCGCGGGCGGCAGCGGCCTGTTGCTCGTCGTTGGTGAGCAACCGGTTGAGGCCCAGCGCTTCGATGGCGGCCAGATGGAGCCGATCCGCCGTGCGGCAGTAGATGGAAGACCGGATGACCTGCTGGCGAGCGATCATGGACAGATCATACGGAAGGCCACGGTGTTGAAATGGCTCCATGCCTCGGAATTCGGCCATCAGTTTACCGATCCGCGCCTCACGTCGCGCTGTGATGCAGCCCCCCAAACGAAGCGACATCAAGACCTGAGCGGCTTCGAACTCCGTGTAGGAAGAGATCACCACCTTGGGTGCTTTCCCGACGATTTCCCGAACCCGGGCAGACTCGGGTTCATCCACCAACAGCTTCCAAAGGCAACTCGTATCGAGGTAGAGACTCATCGGAAATGGAGGCCAAAGACGCGCTCTTCCCGCTCACCCACCAACTTCTGATCGGTTGTGAAGGGGGGCTTCTTGTCGCTCCATATCTTCCGGATCAACGCGGCGTGCCGCGCTGGATCGAAGCGCTTTGCCGCTTTCTTGACCTTGGCGGGCCGCGGTGGTGACAGCAACGCCACGGCCGCACCATCGCGCGTCACGGTGAGTTCCCCCTCCCTCGCAAGCCGCTTTTCGACATCGGGCCAGTTCTGACGCAAGTCGCGGATGGTCACGGTCTCCATGAGTCGAGTGAAACATGTTTCACGACGGAGTCAATCGTCGGTCGCGTATCACCCGGCGCAGTTCGACGACGACCTCATCGAGCACGGAACGCCAGTCGCCGCGATGAGGTTGCCGAAACAACCGGAGCGTCGGATACCACGGCGAGTCGGTTCGGTGGCGCAGCCAGCGCCAATCCGGAGAATCCTGGACCAACAACCAGACCGGTTTGCCCATGGCCCCCGCGAGGTGCGCCACGCCGGTATCCACCGCGATCACCAAGTCCAACCCATCGATGTATTCGGCCGTCACCCTGAAATCGGTCATCGCAGAGGTCTGGTCCACCCATCGCGGCCATCGGGCCACGCTGGCCCGATGCTCGGGCCGAATCGGGACCTGAAGGCTATGGAACTCGATGCCCTCTGTGGAAATCAGGTCACCCAACAGTTCCGGGTCGATGGACCGCAACGGATCATCGTCATGCGTGGGGTTGCCCGACCACGCCAAACCCACCTTCAACCCACCCGACGCCAAGGACCACCTCTGGGAGCGAGGCTCGACCTTCAGATACGGAATCAAACCCGGAAGCATCTCGAGCGAGACACCCAGCGCCTGCGGCAGGCTCATCAGAGGGATGAAGGCATCGAAAGCCTTGGGAGTCTCCGACGGGGCGACCCACTCATCGGCCAGACCGCTTTGCGACATCAAGGGCAGCAAGGCCGTCGGACACTCGACCACGATCCGCCCCACCCGCTGCCGCGCCATGGGGAAGAACCGCGCACACTGGATGAAATCGCCAAAGCCTTGTTCATTGTGCACGAACAGCGTCTCGCCGGGCCGGTGTTCCCCGTTCCAGCGGGGTTGGCTGAACGACCGGGGAATGAACTGCGGCCCCGCCCCGCCCTTCCATCGCCATTCATATTCGCCGAAGCCTTCACGAAACTCTCCCAGGCTCAGCAACAAGAGGGCTCGGTTCCAGTGGGCCAACGGGTGTTGGGGGCTCACGGTCAAGGCCCGATCGATCACCGCCAACCCCTCGGAGTGTCGACTCAGATACTTGTAGACGATGGCCAAATTGGACATGGCCTCGCAGTCGTCGGGGCGGACCACCAATGCGCGTTCATACCAGGTGGCGGCCGCCTCGTACTGCCGCCGTTTCTGGAGAGTGACCCCCATGTTGTAGTGGGCATCGGGGCAGCGGGCGTTGAGTTTGAGTGCACCCACAAAGAACGGCTCGGCCTCTCGGGGATCGCGACCCAGCGCATTGGAAACAGTGCCCAGCGCATTGAGGGTTTCGGCGGATCGGGGATCGATCTGGAGGGCCTGTTGCAGGCACCGAAACGCCTCCTCATGCGCACCCTGGCGGGTAAGCGCCATTCCCAAGAGGAACCACGCGTGAGCCTGACGCGCACCCGATTCGATCCACCGCCTGCAGATCGCCTCGGCAGCCGGATAGCGCCCCTCGGAAAATGCGGCCACGGCGTTTTGCAATTCGAGTGAGTGATCGTGAGTCATCAGATTTCACAAGCGGCCTTCAATCCTTGAAAAGTGAAGTCCAAACAGATCCGACGCACTACGGTCTTCGACAACTCGGATCAGCTTTGGATACAAATCTGAACGGCGCCCAGATCCGGAGCATCACCGAGGCTGCCCCAAATTTGAACCCTGTTTTGCTGCCCGACGACTGACCTCAAAATGGGCCACCGTGGCATGGGACCCACCCGCACGGAAACCGGCTTCGACCGATGGTCGCTTCGCTTCTGCCGGTTTCGGCTTTACCCCAGTCCCCTGATGGCCCCGGTTCAAGAAACCTCAGAGCCATCCATCAAGTCCGCGTCGGAGCAGAGGGTGATCGGTCCGGCCGAGAACCGTCGGCAAGTCGCACCGAGCTTCCCGAGCCCAGTGTTAGTTGTCGTTCACGGAGTGCATCCAAAAGCCGAAGCTTGTCGCTGATGGGCAGTACTGCCAGCCCGCGACGAAACTCTCTTTTGCTTTCGAGGATCCTCTGTATATCGAAGGTCATTCGGTCATGGGGCGTCGCTCAGGAATTGTCGTCCAAAGCGTTGCCAAGCATCGGACAAACCGTGACGGGTCACAAGCTCCCCGAACTTTTGGGTATTGAGGCTGGAGGTCAACCGTTCCAAGTCTCTCAGGCAACTGAAGCGGCTTCGTTGGACGTTCGATCAACCGCCAGACCGCCAATCAGCCACTTTGAGTCCAGGCACACGAAGGAGGTCACCTCTGCGCCATCCGAGCCGTCCGAAACCACGCCATCCAGCCCCTTCAGGGCTATAACCTTTCGGACCCCATTTCCCTGGGCGTTGCCCAGGGCTATCTCATTCGGCCCCGGCGGGGCCGCCCCTCCCGGTAGGGCTCCGATCTCCGTGCCGGCCGCTCTCCACCTCGGCGCTTTCGGAGAAAGCGCCCTACCGAATGCAGGCTGCCGAGCTACCCGCAGCGGTGGGAGGTCGGCACCACCGAGTGAAGGATTCCCAGCAACGTGCGGGCGAACCCGGCGTGGTCCATGAGGGGTGAGGCTTGCAACCGGGGGCGCAGCGTCGAGCTCAGCGATTGGATCGCATCGGGGGCCTGGGCCAACTCCACCGCCCGGGCGATCAGGGCCTCCGGCGACGGACAACTCCAACCCTCAAGCCCCATGGCCCGAGCGATCATCCAACCCTGGCGGGAATGGTAACTGTCGCCACGAATCCCCAAGACCGGCACCCCCATCCACAGAGCATCGGCCGTGGTCACGGCGCCGTTGTAGGGGAACGGATCGAGCATCACATCCACCCGATGATGGTATTCGCAAAACTGGCGCGACGACCCGGGCGACACGAACACCCATTGATCAGGCCGGGCCCCGGCCGCCCGCAAACCGTCCCCGATCCTCGCCCGCGCCTCGTCGTCTTCGCGCGCCAACAGCAGCAACCGCGAATCGGGGACCGCGCTCAGAATACGTCCCCAAACCTCCAGACACCCGGAATGCACCTTGGCGGGATTGTTCAAACACCCCCAGGTGAAACGTTCGCCTCGGGCACTCGGGCGCGGCAACACCGGCATGTCGAGCTCGGTGGGTTGATGGATCCACCCGACCCGCGGCAGTCGGATCAGCCGTTCGGAGTAGCGATCGTCCACCCCCGGGGGATCGGCCTCGGCATCGGTGAGTCGGTAATCGACCGTCGAAAGCCCCGTGGTATTGGGGTATCCGAACCAGGTGAGTTGCACTGGGGCCGGTCGATGATTAAGCACCCCCAAGCGGTGACCGGCGGTGTGGCCTGAGAGGTCGAAGAGCACGTCGATCTGGTCGGCGGCCAGTTGATCGCCTGCGGCCTCGTCGCTCAGCCCATCGATCCGGCGCCACACATCGGCGCGCGCCCGAAGCTCGGCGGTCAGTTCGTCGGCGAGCCCCCCGGTTTCGTAGGCATGGACTCGCACCTCGGCCGCGGTCCACTGCCGCCAGAGAGCCGACACCAACCGCCCCACCGGGTGCCGCCGAAAATCGCCCGAAAGAAACCCCACACGCAGCCGACCCCGCTCAGCCCCGGACCCGCCCACGCCATCACCCAGCCTGCTCTGCACCGCGCCATGCCGGTGCGGAACCGCGGGCGCATGACGCGCCGCCCACTGTTGATGCTCCAGCCTCAGCCGGTCCGGAGTGCCCTCCGGCGCATAATGGAGCGTCAGCAACAAATTGCTGTGGGCCGTCATCGCCGCCGGATGGAGTCGCAACGCCCGCTCGAACTGGCAGATCGACTCGGACACCTGGCCGCAGTCGCCCAGCACCACGGCGAGGTTGCTGATCAAGAAGGGATCGTTGGGGCGCAGCGAAACCGCCTGTTCAAAGCAGCGCCGAGCCTCACCTGTCTGGCGCCGATCGCGACAGAGCAGCCCCAGCCCCATCCAAGTGCCGACCCCGGTGGGATCGAGTTCGAGGCTGGCGCGGTAGGCCGCATCGGCCTCCTCGGCATGGCCGGCGGCGGCGAAGATCTTGCCCAGCACCCGCAGCGCCTCCGCACTGTGGGGTTGAAGCGCCAACGCCTGCTTGATCGTTTGAAAGGCTGCCGGGAGCTCGCCCAGGGCCCAAAGTCGATCGGCCTCCGCCACCTGCGCAGCGACCCCGGCCTCAACACGGCCCCCGCTCGAATCGCCCGAGGTCT
>JAIXXC010000112.1 GCA_027490985.1 Verrucomicrobiales bacterium | reverse complement strand
TCCCAGTTGCAGGACCTGCACAGACCCCCTATCTGTCCTTCATCGGCCGCCCCGAGTGCGGTCACTCGATTCCCCAATCATGAAACGCATCACGCTCTTTGCGCTGACGAACATCGCGGTCCTGGTGGTCATTTCCATCGTGGTCCGGGCCCTCGGTCTCGATCGTTGGATCGGCGCCCACGGCATGAGCGTGCCTGGACTGCTGGTCATGTCGTTGGTCATCGGCTTCTCGGGCAGCCTGTTCTCGCTGCTCATCTCCAAGTGGATGGCCATCCGGGCCTACTCCATCGAACTCATCAAGACTCCGGGCAACAGCACCGAGCAGTGGCTGGTCCAGACCGTGCGCAAGCAGTCAGAGAAGGCGGGCATCCCCATGCCCGACGTGGGTGTCTACGACAGCCCCGAGGCCAATGCCTTCGCCACCGGCCGTTCACGCAACAGTGCGCTGGTGGCGGTGAGTTCCGGCCTGCTGCATCAGATGCGTCAGCGGGAGGTCGAGGGCGTGCTGGCCCACGAGGTGGCGCACATCGCCAATGGCGACATGGTGACCATGACCCTGCTCCAGGGCGTGCTGAACACCTTCGTGGTGTTCTTCTCGCGGGTGATCGGATTGCTGGTCGATTCCTTCCTGCAGGGCAACCGGCGCGACGAGGAAGGCCGTTCGTCGGGCACGGGAATCGGCTTCTTCATCGGTTCCCTGGTGGCTCAAATCTTCCTGGGCCTCCTGGCCTCGCTGGTGGTGATGGCCTACAGCCGCCGACGCGAGTTCGCCGCCGACGCCATGGCCGCCCGCATCGAGGGGCGCGACGCGATGGTGGGTGCCCTGCAGCGCCTGAAGATGATCCACGACGGCGGTGGCGTGCTCGACGACCGCTCGGCTTCGCTGGCGGCCTTCAAGATCAGCCACAACTACGGCAACTGGTTCGCCTCGCACCCGCCTCTGGATGACCGCATCCGGGCGCTGCAGGAAGCCGCCTGATTCAGCGGGGATCCTCGGCGAGCCATCGGGTCACATAGGGATCGATCCGCGAGAGCACCAGGAAGCTCCAGCGCTCGCGGAGCTTCTCCCACCACGACCGCGACCGGGTCCACGTGGCGGCATCGATCGGCTGGGCCATCGACTCGGCGCTTTCGAACCAGGCGGCGGTCTCGGCCGCCGCGTCGGGGTGCTGGATGCGCACCATCAGCTCGTGGTTGATGTGCAGACTGCGGGTGTCGAGGTTGGAAGACCCCACGAAGACCGAGTCGTCGACCCGGTAGAGTTTGGCATGCAGCACCTGGGGTGCGTATTCCCGGATCTCCACCCCCGAACGCAACATCCGGCCGTACAGAAACCGCCCCGCCCGCAACGAGATCGAGACGTCGGACTTGCCCGGCACCAGGATGCGCACCCGCCCACCGCGCGCGGCCACCCGACGGAGCGCCGCCCGCAAGGCCAGTCCCGGCAGGAAATAGGCGACGGCGATGCGGACATCCCGCGCCTCCTCCAGACACTCGAGGAATTCGGCCAGGAAGGCGTTGCGACCGCGGCCCGGACCGCTGGGAAGCACCCGGATGCCATCCGAGCGCGCCGACAGGGAGTCTTCGGGCCGGCGTCGCCTGAGGCGCACAAAGCGCGGTTGGCGTTGCTCGGCCCGCTCCCACATGGCTTCGAAGGTGTCGGCCAGCGTCTCGACCACCGGACCGGTGAGACGGATGCCAATGTCGCGCCACCCGGCTCGGATGCCGTCGCCGAGGTATTCGGGGGCCACGTTGAATCCGCCCGTGATCGCCAGGGTCTGATCCACCACCAGCAGCTTGCGATGATTGCGCACGGGCAACCGCCGCAGCGTCAGCGGATTGAAGATCCGGACCTCGCCGCCCGGAGCCCGCACCGGATCGAAGAAGCCCTCGTCGAGCGATGACGAACCCAGCCCGTCGATCATGACCCGGACCGACACGCCCCTCCGCGACGCCCGGATCAGCGCATCCCGGACCGCCTCGCCCGGATTGCCGTCGGCGAAGATGTACGTCTCGAGAGACACCGAATTCCGAGCGCCTTCGATGGCGGCGATCAGGGCCGAGAAAGCCTCGTCACCGGTCTTGAGCCATTGGAAGGAAGTGTCACCCATCGTTGCCGCCGGTTGGATACGATGCCCGGCAGATCCGTACCAACCCAATCCGCCCGGCCGCTCCGGAATGCCCGGGGCAAAACAGGCTCGCCCTGCGGGGACAATCTGATATTGCCTGAGGCATGAGTTGCCGATGGATGCGATGGGGCTGGTTGCCGCTGGCGACACTATTGACCGGCGGGTTGCTGGCCCAGGCCCCCACCCGTTCGGGCGGGCTGGAGATCAACACCTTCCAGCGGGCGCTGCCGGCACCGGGCGACACCGCGCCGGCGATCACCCGGATCCAGTACCCGCAGGCGCTGACGTGGGACACCCAGACCCGCGAGATCCACGCCAAGAGCGGCGAGCAGTCGGTGGATTTCCGCTTCGCCCTCACCAACGTCTGGACCAACGCGGTGACCATCACCAGCACCAAGACCAGCTGCGGCTGCACCGTCGCCCGGCTGCCGGAGACCCCCTGGGTCATCGCTCCGGGCAAGGGTGGCGAGATCTCGGGCAACATGAATCTCCTCGGCAAGGCCGGAACGATCGTGAAGACGGTGACGGTCGCGACCGATGTCGGATCGATCCTGCTCAACGTGAAGGTCCACATCGCCCCGCCCGACCCGAGCCAGACCCGGGCGGCCGATCGGCAACGCAATCTGGCCGTGGCCGCCGCGGACCGTCAGGCCGTCTTCCGGGGCGAGTGCGCCTCATGCCATGTGGCCCCCACCGTGGGCAAGAAGGGGGCCGAGCTCTACGCCACGGCCTGCGGGATCTGCCACGACGCCGAGAACAAAGCGACGATGGTGCCGGCGCTGCGCGAGCTGAAGCATCCCACCGACCGGGCCTTCTGGATGCAGTGGATCCGCAACGGCAAGGCCAGCAGCCTGATGCCGGCCTTCGACCTCAAGCAGGGTGGGATTCTCGACGAAGATCAGATGACCTCGCTGGCCGACTTCCTCGACAGCACGGCCTTCAAATCGGGCAAGGCGACTGCGCCGACCAAGGCCGCCCAACCGTGAACCCGCGGGGCCGATTCATCACGTTCGAAGGCGGTGAGGCCGCCGGAAAATCCACCCAGATCGCCCGCTTGGCCCGACGCCTGCGTGACCGCGGGCACACCGTGCTGGAACTGCGTGAACCCGGCGGAACCCCGCTCGGAGAGAAGATCCGTCACCTGCTCAAGCACGATCCCGATGGCCGGGGCATGGCCCCCGAGACCGAACTGCTGCTCATGAACGCCAGCCGGGCCGAACTGGTCCGCGCCCGGATCCTCCCGGCGCTGGAGGCCGGGCAGACCGTCCTCTGCGACCGCTTCTTCGATTCGACGGTCGCCTATCAGGGCCATGGCCGCGGGTTGAATCTGGCGGCGGTGCAGGCGGTGATCGACCTCGCCGTGGGGGGGCTCCGACCCGACCGGACTCTCTGGCTCGAAGTGGCTCCGGAGATCGCCCGGGCCCGCCTGGCCGGACGCCGGGCGGCCCAGGGAACCTCGGAGCCGTCGGATCGTTTCGACGAGGAGCAGGAGGCCTTCTTCGCCCGAGTGGCCCGGGGATTCCAAGACAGCTTCAAAGCCGAACCCCGGCGCTGGCGGCGAGTCGACGCGGGCGGATCGCTGGAGGCGGTCGAGGAGGCCGCGTGGGCGGCCGTGGCGGACCTCTTCAGCTGATCCTCCCGGCCCGCCGGCGGACGCGCTCAGACAGGCTCTCAGCGCCCGAAGGGCATCTTGCCCATCAGGCCACCGGCCCCGCCCATCTTGGACATCATCTTCTGGAACTTGCCCATCTTGCGCATCATGTCGCGCATCTCGTCGAAGCGCTTGAGCAGGTTGTTCACCTCGGTGACCGTGACGCCGGACCCCTTGGCGATGCGTTGACGGCGGCGGGCGTTGAGGATCTGGGGCGTGCTGCGCTCCTGGGGCGTCATGCCGCAGAGGATGCCTTCCATGCGCTTGAAATCCTTCTCGCTCTTCGAGAGGTCGGCGTTCTTGAGCATCTCGGAACCGCCGGGCAGCAGGCCCACGATGTCCTGCAGCGGCCCGAGCTTCTTCATCTCGCGCAACTGCATGAGGAAATCGTCGAGGGTGAACTGCCCCTTGCGCATCTTCTCCTCGAGGTCCATCGCCTTGGCGGCATCGACGCGGTCGATGGCCTTCTCGACGAGCGAGACCACGTCGCCCATGCCGAGGATGCGCTGGGCCATGCGCTCCGGGTGGAACGGTTCGAGATCCTCGAGCTTCTCGCCCACGCCCATGAACTTGATGGGCTTGCCCACCACGTGCCGGAACGAGAGGGCCGCGCCGCCGCGGGCATCGCCGTCGAGCTTGCTCAAGATGGCGCCGGTGATGTTGAGAGCCTTGTCGAAGTGCGTGGCCACGCTGACGGCCTCCTGGCCCGTGGCCGCATCGAGGACCAGCAGGGTCTCGGCCGGTTTGATCAAATCGCGCAGGCGCACGAGTTCCTGCACCAGCGTCTCATCGATCTGCAGGCGGCCGGCGGTGTCGAAGATCACCGTGTTGCACTGGTGACCCGCGGCGTAGTCGAGCGCCTCGCGGGCGATCTTGAGCACGTCGGTCTCGCCCTTCTTCACGAACACGGGCACCCCGACCTGTCCGGCCAGCGTGGCCAATTGATCCATGGCCGCCGGGCGATACACGTCGGCGGCCACGAGCAGCGGCAAGCGGCCCTGCTTGAGCAACAGCTTGGCCAGCTTGCCCGAGCTGGTGGTCTTGCCCGAGCCGTGGAGGCCGCACATGAGGATGCAGGCCGGATTGCCCGAGAGATGCAGCCCTTGGTTCTCCGATCCCAGCAGCGTGACCAGCTCGTCGCTGATGATCTTGATCATCTGCTGGCCCGGATGGACCGACTGGATGACCTCTTCGCCCAGGGCCTTGCCCTTGACCGACTCGACGAAGTCCTTGGCGACCTTGAAGTGCACGTCGGCCTCCAGCAGCGCCATGCGCACATCGCGCAGGGACTCCGAGACATTGCCCTCGGAGATCTTCCCCAGCCCCCGCAGGTTGCGGAAGACGTTCTGCAATTTGCCACTCAGCGAGTCGAACATGGTGCTGAGCCTAGCGCAGCGGCCCCGTCGCCGGAAAGCCCGGAGGCGAGGGGCCGCCCGCCGAATGCCCACACCGCCCGCGGAGTCGGACGGGCCCTGAAACTCTACCTAGTGAACCTCGGGCGGCGG
>JAIXXC010000092.1 GCA_027490985.1 Verrucomicrobiales bacterium | reverse complement strand
TCGGCCCTGTTCTTGACCGGCTACCTGGTGGAGTTGTGCCTCTCGATGGACAACGTCTTCGTCATCGCGGTGATCTTCAGCTATTTCGGCGTTCCCCAGCGGTGGCAACACCGGGTGCTCTTCTGGGGCATTCTCGGGGCTCTGGTCCTGCGAGGGGGGATGATCTGGATGGGAAGCGAACTGATCCAGCGGGTGCATTGGACCCTCTATGTCTTCGGAGCCTTCCTGCTCGTCACCGGCGGCAAGATGCTTCTGATGCGCGACGACGAGGCGGCGCCCGACCTCGCCCGCAATCCGATGGTCCGACTGGTCCGTCATTGCCTGCCCGTGAGCTCCGAGTTCGACGGAGAACGCTTCACCACCCGAGCGGGGGGACGCTGGATGCTCACCCCCCTGGCCGTCGTGCTCTTTGTCGTGGAGACCACCGATGTGGTCTTCGCGCTCGATTCGATTCCGGCCATCTTCGGCATCACCCGCGAACCCTTCCTGGTCTTCACCTCCAACATCTTCGCGATCCTCGGTCTGCGGTCGCTCTACTTCGTCCTGGCCAGCGCCATGGGGTATTTCCGGCACCTCAAGACCGGGCTGGCCCTGGTGCTCGTCTTCATCGGAGCCAAGATGCTGGCCGAAGAACCGCTGTTGAGGCTCCTGGGAGACCGGCTCAAGTACGTGTCGCTGGCGGTGGTGGTCGGACTGATCGCGCTGTCCATCCTGGCCTCGGTGCTTTCCAGACCCCGGAACGGGACGAGCGGGAAGGATTCCGGATCTTGAACTCCCGCTGGGTGATTTCGACCCCGCCGCCGGGATCGGCCGAGGCGTTGCGGCGCGATCGTGGCCTCTCGGAACTCGTGTCCACCTGCCTGGCCAACCGGGGCATCGTGACGACCGAGGCCTCCGACGCATTCCTCGACCCCCGCCTTCGTTCCCTGTCCGACCCGATGGTCCTTCCGGACATCCGGCGGGCCATCGACCGGCTGTTCCTGGCCCGGCAGCGCGACGAGCCGCTGGTGATCTTCGGAGACTACGATGTCGATGGGGTGACCTCGACGGCCATCCTGACCGAGGTGTTCACCTCGCTGGGGTGGCGATGTTCCCAGTACCTGCCCCACCGGCGGGACGAGGGCTACGGCCTGAGCCAGGCCGGCGTGGAGAACTGCCTGGCCCGGCACCCGACGGCCCTGCTGCTGGCGGTCGACTGCGGATCCACCGCCGTGGACCCCATCGGCTGGCTCAACAGCCGGGGGGTCGATGTGCTGGTGCTCGATCATCACCAGATCAGCGATCCGCCGCCGCCGGCACTGGCCCTGGTGAACCCGCTGCGAGCGCCCGAGGCGTCCATCGCCCCGTTCTGCTCGGCCGGTCTGGCCTTCAAGTTGGCCCACGCGCTGGTCAAGCACGGGCGCGAAGCGGGGCTGACCGGGTTCGACACCTACAACCTCAAGCCGTTGCTCGATCTGGTGGCGCTGGGCACCGTCGCCGATCTGGTCCCCCTGGTCGGCGAGAACCGCATCCTCGTGCACGCCGGCCTGGAGCGGCTCGACGGCACCTCGCGCGTGGGTTTGCAGGCGCTCAAGCGGGTGGCCCGGACCCGCAGCCCGATGGGGGTCTACGAAGTCGGCTTCCAGCTGGGCCCCCGACTCAACGCCGCAGGCCGGCTGGAGACCGCCGAAGACGCCCTGCGATTGCTGCTGTGCGACCGGGAAGACGAGGCCCTGAGCCTGGCCACGGTGCTCGATCAACAGAATCGCGAACGGCAGGACGTCGAGAAGCTCATCGCCCAGGAGGCCGGAGACCGGGTGCGCCAGCGGTTCGATCCGGCGAACGACTACGTCATCATCGAGGGGGATGCCTCGTGGCACATCGGCGTGGTCGGCATCGTCGCCTCGCGGGTCCTCCGTGAGTTCCACCGGCCGACCCTGATCCTCGGGGGTGACGGCACCGTTTGGCGCGGTTCCGGTCGCAGCGTGCCCGGATTCGATCTGGCGGCGGCCCTGCGCGACTGCTCGGATCTGCTGGAAAAGCACGGGGGGCACGCCATGGCGGCCGGCCTCTCGATCGACCCGGCCCGACTCGAGGCCTTTCGCCAACGCCTCAACGAGCTGGCCCGCCAACGCCTGCTCCCGCAACACCTCCAACCCGAGGTCCGCATCGACGCCGAGGTACCGCTCCGGTCGCTGAGTCTTCCGGTGGTGTCCGATCTCCGGCGCCTCGAACCGTTCGGGATGGGCAACCCGGTGATCCAACTGGCCGTCCGCGGACTCACCCACGCCCGACCGCCGCAACGCCTCAAAGAACAGCACTGGAAGTTCTGGGTCACCGACGGCGGTGTTCCGGTCGAGACCGTCTGGTGGGGAGCCGGAGACCGCCCGGTTCCCACCGACCGCTTCGATCTGGCCGTCATCCCGGAGGCCGGTGAATACGCGGGCCGCCGTTTCCTGCAATTGCGCCTGATCGATTGGAAACCCAGTGATTCCGGCTGAAATCCCGGCATTGCCCACGACAGACTCCCCCCTTACGTATTGCGCCGCCATGTCCGAGCCGACCATCACCCCCCGGGGCCCCTCGTTCACCACGGGCTACCAGACCCACCGGAACCTGCCGCCCCTGGCCGGACTGTGCTCCTTCACCGAGGCCGACCGCGCGGGACTTTCGGTCGAAGAGAGCGTGCGTCGCCTCAAGCGGCACCACTACGCACTGCGCCGCATCCATGGGATCCTCACCGCCCGGATCACCGCAGAGCCGATCTACGAACTGAAGATGGCCTGGAGCCATCAGGCGTGGCTTTGCGCCGAACAGGTCGGCGTGCTGCGGTCCCGGGTCGGCGAGATGCGGGAACCGCCCCTCGGGCTCGACAAGGTCCCGCACGCGGGTCTGGCCCTGGCGTTCGACGAACTGCAGGCCGCACCCCGCGACCTGCTCTTGATGGGACTCTACGAGGTCGTCGTGCCCGGATTGCTGGAATCGATGGCCCGGCATGCGACCGACACCCACCCGCTGGCCGACCAACCCACCGTGCGGCTGCTGCGCATGGCCCGACTCGATCTGGAAGACCTTCACCGATACGGGCGCAAGGCCGTCTCCAGTCTGGTGTCCGGCGAAGCGCGCGCCGCCGCGCAACCGGCACTCCAGGTACTGAACCAGGCGCTGGCCGCCGCCGGCGGTCTCGACGGCGGCACCGCCGAGGCTTCGCGGCCCGCGCTGCCGCCTCCGCTGCACTCCGCCCGACCCTGGCAGTACGATCCCCGACCCCAACGCGACGAGCGATTCCCCGATCCCTACAACATGGGGGTCAACGCCGAGGTGTTCCTCTACGATCCCCGGCAACCGGCCGAGGCCAAGGTGCTGATGATGTACTACAAGCGGCTTCGGGAGATCGATGTGCCCGAGATGATGGCCGGCATCATCGCCCAGACACCCGACAAACCCTGGGGGTACTACCGGGACATGAGCCGACAACTCTGGGATGAAGCCCGCCATGCGATGATGGGCGAGGTGGGATTCGCCAGCGCGGGCATCGATTGGCCTTCGAAAGTCGCGGTGAACTTCACCTGGTCGCTCGGCTTGAACACCCAGCTCGCCCCCAAGGAGCGGCATGCCGTGCTCTACTTCATCGAGCAGGGACTCATGCCCAAGACCGGCAAGCGCCATGAATGGGAGACAGCCATCATGGCAGGGAGTCCGCTCGCGGCGACCTTCCAGGATTTCGACTGGGCCGACGAGGTCCTCCACGCCCGCATCGGCCGCGATTGGTATGTTTCGGACATGCCCTCGCCGCACGAAGCCGTGGCCTACGGCGATGCCTGCTGGAGCAAGGTGTTGATGAACTGGGAACACTGGCGCTCCGAGGGTCACACCCGGCACGCCAACTGGTGGACCGGGGCCTATGCCCAGTATTGCGAACGGCACGGCCAGACTCAGGACCCCTCGGTGGCGCAGTTCGCGGTGAGCTACGAAGCCATTCGCGCCGATCTGAAGGATCTGGCCCAGGCTTCGGGTTGAGGGGCCACGACCGGCGGTGTCGGCGGCGACCGATCAGCGCTGCAACCAGAGGATCAGGGCGATCTGGAACACGGTGCACAACGCCAACGTGGTCCAGAGAGACCACTCCCAACCCCGCAAGCCCCGTTGGACGGGTGCGGACAAGTGGAACCGGCCGACCGTGGCTCCGAAGCCGACCGAATCGCCCCAGTGCAAGATCGACTCCCGGGTCGGAACACCATTGAGAGTCACCACGGCATCGCCGAGGCTACGGATCGTCAGACGCCCATCGATGCCCCGATGGATCTCGGCGTGCCGAGCCCAGACCCCGGGACAAGCCACCACCCAACCGTTGGACGGATCGCGACCGATCGTCAGAACATCACCGTCCCAAGCGTGGCCTGGTGATCCGGGGATGCGGAATTCGAACATCAGAGGATGCTGCGGACCACTTCGATGCGGTCACCGGGATACAAGGGAACATCCAACTCGGGCATTTTGAGGGCGGCCTTGCAGTCGACGGTGATCTGCTGACCGTTGACACGCGTGACCCGCACCTTGCGCCGGTCGGCATATTCGGTGAAACCACCCGCTCGGTTGATGGCCTTGAGCACGGTCATACCGCCCTCGAACGGGAACGAGCCGGTAGAACGGACCTCACCGCCGACCGACACCGTGCGACCCAGCACTTGGACGTTCACCGAGAGCCGCTTGTACATCTGTTTCTTGACCGTGAAGAGCTCCCGAATCTCTTTCGAGACATCAGCCGCCATCTTTCCGGCCACCTCAACCTGCTCCCCCATGTGGATCGTGACCAGACCGGTCTCCGGCACCTGGATCTCGGTCGGAGCAATGGGCACCGAGGCCTCGTACATCACGCGGATGATGTCGCCCACGGCGATGCGATCGATGCTGAAGGCGGCGTTGGTGGCCGAGGCCGATGAAGGCACCGTGGGGGCGGGGGTTCCTCCCGAAGCCGGAGCCGGAGCCTGATCGAATCCCGTCTGGCAACCGCCCCAGAGAATGGCACAGAGCAGCATCCACCCAAACATCCCGTTTTGACCGAATCGACGCATCATGTTGATAAATTCGCGGAGTCTAATGTCACCCGGATCAAGGCTCAACGCCTGGGCTCAATACTTGGCATCCTTGCCTGGCTTGATTTCCGGAGTCTTGGCTTCAGAGCCAGCAGCTGCAATCTCGGCCGGCTTGGAGTCGGAGCGCTTCTTCTTGGACAATTTGCGCTCACCGTCCGGCTTGCTGTCTTCGCTCTTGGAGTAGTAGTCGTAGTAGTAGCCGCTGTAGTAGTAGTAGTAGCTGTCCTGGCTGATGTTGATGTTGTTCAACACCACACCCAGCAAGTGGCCACCGACCTTCTCGACCATCTGCTTGGCGCGCAAGGTCATCTGCTGCGGGTACTTGCGGTACTGGACCACCAGCACGGCCATGTCGACCTCGCTGGCCAAGATCGAGGCGTCACTGACACCCATGATCGGCGGCGAGTCGAAGAACACGAAATCGTAGCGGCTCTTGGCCTCGGCGATGAACTCCTTCATTGCGGCCGAATTGAGGATGCCGATGGAACTGCTGGGCAAACGGCCCGACGGCAGGAAGTCCAGCGAGGGAACCGGCGTCGTCTGGATGACCTCCTCGAGCCGGTTCTGCTTGAGCAGATAGTTGGTCAGACCCTGGTTGTTGGCCACATTGAGGATCTTGTGCAGGCTCGGACGACGGAGGTCGGAGTCGACGATGAGCACCCGGTTGCCATTCTGGGCGAACACCGTGGCCAAGTTGAAGATCGTGGTGGATTTGCCCTCGCCCGCGCCGCCCGAAACCACCGTCATGGTGCGCCAGTTGGTGTCCTTTCGGGAGAACAGCACGTTGGTGCGGAGCACCCGATAAGCCTCGGCATGCGGGCTGTCGGCCCCTTCGGCCATGAGCGCCCCCACGTTCTGCGGAATCACTCCGAGCACCGGGGCCTGCAGGGCCTGTTCGACGTCGTCGATGGTCTTCACCGACGTGTCGAGATACTCGATGAAGAAGGCCAGACCAATGCCCAGGATCAAGCCGAAGACGACACCGATGGTGATGTTGACCGCCTTCTTCGGCCGGACCGGATTCGTGCCCGGGAGCGCCTCGTTGATGGTCTCCACCGAGGGAGTCTTGCTCAGGTCACGGTCGATGTCTTCCTGGGCGACACGGATCTTGATGCCGTCGCGGATGCGGCGGGCGCTCTCGAATTCGTTGCGCGCCACGATGTAGGGCCTGAAGCGCTGCGTGTCTCTGGAATTCTTCTCGATGGTCTCCTGGAGGAACGACTTCTGGTTTTCCATCGCCGCCTTTTCGGCCTCCAACGTCGAACGCATGCCGCTCAGGATGCCCTGGACGGTGGCGTCCAACTGCTCATCGAGTTTGGCGATCTGCAGCGACCACTTGATGACTTCCGGATGATCCGGACCGAAATCAGGGCTCAATCCCGACGCCTGGCGGAGGGCGTAGTTGCGAGCCGAAATGAGGGTGTTGAGTTCGGTGGTCGGATTGGCCACCACCAGCGCGTTGAGAAGACGATCACCCTTGAGCTGACCGAGTTGTTCGAGCAGGCGGTTGTTGCGGGTGATGCGGGTCTGGTAGTCTTGGATGACCCCGGTCATCCGCGCCAACTCCTGGGACGAGAGTCCTTGAACCTGCCCGGAGTCGGCGATCTCTTCAGGCACCTTCAGCTCCAGCCGCAACTTGTCCATCTTGTCGCGCGCGTCGGAAACCTCCCGATCATAGAGCGTCAGCTTGTTGGTCAGGGCCTCCCAAGCCTTGTCGCTGCGACCGGTCCGGTTGCTGTTGCGGTAGGTGCCGTAGACATCGGCGATCTTGTTGGCGATGCGGGCGGCCAGTTCGCGATCTTCGTTGAACGCGGTGATCTCGATGATGGCCGTGTTGCGGTACTGGGTGATGTCCACCTCGCGCGAGAGCGTTTCGTAGGCGTCTTGGATGGGCAGCTCACCGGGCTGCTTGTCGCGCTCGGCGTAGACGCGCGCCAGTTTCAGCTCCTTGATGACCTCATTCAGGATCTTGGGAGAGCGGATGACCTGGAACTCGGTCTGGAGGAAGTACTGATCGAAGGCGGGCGTCATCGGACCACTGCCCATCATCAACTGGGTCAGCGGGGTGTCCTTTTCGACCCTCATCCGGGCCAGCGACGAATAGGATTCGGGCTGGAACTGGGTGATGATCGCCGTGGTGATCACCACGAGCAGGAAAACCGCCAGGATGACAGCCTTGCGGATCCGGATGATGCGCCAGTAGTCGAGGAAATGGAGCTTGGAATCCTGCGACTGGGGTGCCTTCGATACTTCCATGTGCAAAAAAATAGGAGGCTAGAATGGATGTTCCAGCCTCCTTCGCCAGAGTTGGAAAACTTAGTAGGTGAAGTTCACGCCGAGGAACACCCGATTACGCGAGAACTCGCGGAGATCGTTCACCAGATCGGAATCCACACGGTCGTGGGCGTAGGAAACCCGGGTCGAGATGTTCTGGGTGATGCGGTAGGCCAAGGTCACGTCGCCCGAGGCGTAGCTGTCGCCCTGACCATCGACTCCCGGTCCGCCACCGATGAAGGTGCCGGCCTGATAGAGACCATTGATCGAACCCACCAACTTAGGAGTGAAGCTGTGAGACAGGCTGATGCGGCCCGAGGTGGCACTGCTGCCGCGGATCGGATCGGAGAAGAGACCGCCGCCAACGGCGCCCAGGATGCCCACATCGGTGGCCGTCAGCTGATGACGCACGCCGAGGGTGAGCGAGGAACCGGGAAGGAAGCCGTAGGAGAGTTGTCCATCGACGTAGGGCGAGACACCGTCGCGGCTCTTGATGCCGGCCACGTCGGTGAAGTCGTTGACCTGCACACCACCCCGGAGCGAACCGGTCAGGTTGGCGGCGAAGTCGTGATCGATGGTCGCGGCGACGAAGTGCGAATTGACATCGCGGACGAAGCCGACGTTGGCGCCGGGGCCGTCGTAATCGGTGATGCCGTACTGGTAGAACACGCCGACACTGGACTTCGGAGCCACCTGGTAGCGCACATTGACCGACGGGAGATACTCCACGCGGTCGAGCGACTGGGCGAAGGCCAGATTGTCGAAGCGGAACAGGTTGTTGCGGAAACCGGTCACCGCGCTCCAGTTCTCGGCGAGCTGGGAGGTGAAGTCGAAGCCGGCGATGTTGCGGAAGTTGGTGCCTTCAGCGCGGAACAAGATACCCGCACCGCCGGCGCCTTGACCCAGCTGCTGGGGCTCTTGAGCCTGAGCGAAGCTGTCGAACACGTCGAGCTTGAAGCGGCTGTTGAAATTGTGGCTCAAGTTGGCATCCACCACATGGTTGTGGTCGAGGGACTTGGCGCGGTTCTCGAAGTAGCGCAGCAGGTAGTCGTAACGCAGACCCAGCGTGGTCTGGCCGTCGTTCACCGGCAGGTTCAGGCTGAAGCCCGGGGTCACCTCGAAGCCGAAGCTGTCGACCTTCGGAATGTCGCTCCGGGTGTAGACGTTGTCGTTGTAGAACCCGGACAGTCCGGCCCGCACCGTCCAAGGCTTGGCCCCGCCCTCGGAGGCGTGGAGGGCAGTGGTGACCGCAAGGCTCGCAGCGCCGATAGAAAGGGCGCTCACGCTAGGAATGAAGTTTTTCATGCGAAATCCGTTTTTAGACGGCTCTGTCGTCGTGGGAACGCGGAGCTTGATTACTTCCGGAGTTTTCGAGCTTCACTCCGAGGTGTCAACCTGTTTTCCCGGTTTTTGACCGAAACATTCCGACTGCGCGACCCGTGCGGACCACCGGTTTTCTCAATGCGGTTTCCGTTGGAAGGCCGGGAAATCGAGGGCCAACCGGTCCCAATCGGCCACCTGTCCCCAGGACGTGAGCGAAAACACCTCCACGGGCGCTCCCTCACCCCACCCCAAGGCGGCGCGCTGAGCCTGGAATCGTTGCCGCAGGGAACTTTCCCATTGGCCGAGGGTTTCGACCGGATCGATTCCATGACGCCCCACCCAAGGCAACCACTCCCGGATCTGACTCTGGTGGCACCAGGACTGGCGGGCGATCTGGTCGAACGATTCGGTGACGTCGATGACCACGTCCGGAACGGATTGAGGACCTTCACCGATGTAGCTGTCCCAGGTGTTGAGGATCACCGGAGTGCGGATCCAACGGGCCTCGGCGGTACGCTCCTGGGGATAGTCATCCACGAAGGCATGAGGCACGTTGATCATGTAGGCCACCCGACGGACGGCCTCGGCCACCGTGATGTGGTCGGGGTGGACCCCGGCCCTCGTGTCGGCCGGCAAGGGCGGGCAGAACAGATAATCGGGCTCGAACTCGCGGATGCTCTTCCAGAGCGCGGCCAGAAGGTCGTTGCTGAGCAGACGGGCCTCGCCAAACGGGCGGCCGTCGGGGCGGCTCAGGCGCTCGAAGTCGTACCCGCCGATCGCCGCCGCCTTCGCCTGCTCCTCGAGGCGGATCCGGGCCGTCTCCTCGGGTGTCCGCCAATGGTGGCCGGAGCGGCCGTCGGTGCACACCACGACCTTGGCCTGGAGGTCTGCACCGTGCTTGCGGCGGAACAATTCGAAGGTGCCCGCAGCGACGAATTCGAAATCATCGAAATGGGCGTGGACGCAGAGGATTCGCATGCGGAGAGGGGAGAAGGGCTCTGCGGGTTGGTAGGCGGTGAGGGATTCGAACCCCCGACCCAATGCGTGTAAAGCATTTGCGCTAACCGCTGCGCCAACCGCCCCACCGACCGCAGGCAGCCAGCCTAACCCGCCGAAGCCGGCCGATTCAATGCGTCAATGAAGGGAGGCGGAGAAGCGGGCCGTCGCGTCGACGCCCACACCCACGAACACCCCCCATGAACACCCCACGAACACCTGTTGGCCGATTCGAAGCCGGGTCGTAGGCTCGGGCCCAGATGAGTCGGGTCTTTCCTGATCGCCATACCGAACCCGCCGGGCTGAACCCCCTGCCCGACGCCCCGGGAGCCACTCCCTGGGCCGTATCGCCGCTGCCCGACGAGTCCGAGGGCCTGCCTCCGGCCATGCTGGCCCCCGGGCGGGATCCGCGCCCCGTTCTCGAATCCCTCCGCGACGACGTGGTCATCGCTGTCGACTGGCCGGTCATCGTGGAAGCGGCCGAACTCACCCGACTCGGCCGCCATCTCGACCTGGTGGAACTGGACCGGAACTACCCCGCCCGCCGGGCGGACCGGTGGACCGAGGCATCGTTCCGGGTGGGCCGCAGACAACTGGCCCGCCTGAGGGCCTGCCGCGACCTCCGGGTGGTCCAGCGCTACTTGGCGGCGGTGGACGATGGGCGCGCCCAGGGCTGGAACCCGATCGTCTTCGGGGTGGCCCTGGCGTCGTTCAACCTGCCCTACCGTCAGGGATTGATGCACTACGCCGGCACCCTGCTCCGCGGACTGGCCGAACGAGGCCGACCCCGGGGCGTGTCGGAGAGCGCATGGGAACACTGGATGACCTCGCTGGAAGCACCCCTTCCGGAGGCCGTCCAGCGACTGCTTCCGCCGGCCACCCCGCCTCCCGGAACCGTGGCCTTCGGAGAACGCTGAGCTCCCGGACCAGTCCTCCCGGAGGTCCGGAGACCCCTCGATCGCCGAGGAATCCCCTTTCCCCCGGCGCCCGGTCGGGCTTTCCTCCGCTCCTCGTTATGCTTAAGGCCGGCATCGTCGGTTTGCCCAATGTGGGCAAGTCCACCCTCTTCAACGCAGTCACCCGCACCCGAAAGGCGCAAGCGGCGAACTACCCGTTCTGCACCATCGATCCCAATGTGGGCATCGTCACCGTGCCCGATGAGCGGCTGGGAGTGCTGCAGAAGATCGCCAAAACCAGCGTGGTGATCCCGGCGGCCATCGAGTTCGTCGACATCGCCGGCTTGGTGAAGGGGGCCAGCGCCGGTGAAGGCTTGGGCAACAAGTTCTTGAGCCACATCCGCGAGGTCGACGCCATCGTGCAGGTGGTCCGGTGCTTCGAGGATGCCGACATCCACCACGTGGCCGGCACCGTGGATCCGGTGCGCGACATCGAGACCATCACCACCGAACTGGTGTTGGCCGACATGGAGTCGGTCAACAAGCGCCTGGACAAGGTGGCCAAGGACGCCAAGCGCGGCGACAAGGAAGCGCTGGCCGAGCAGGCCGTGCTCACCAAGCTCAAGCCGCACCTGGACGCCGGCAAGCCCGCGCTGACCTGCGAACTGACCACCGAGGAGAAGGCCCTGTCCAAGAGCTTCTGGCTCATGACCGACAAGCCCACGCTCTTCGCCTGCAATGTGAAGGAAGGCGATCTGGCCACCGCCGACACCAACCCCTACGTGGTGAAGGTGCGCGAGTACGCCAAGAGCCACCTGAGCTGCGAGGCCACCGTGATCAGCGCCCAGATCGAGAGCGACCTGGTCGACCTGTCCGAAGACGAGGCCAAGGAATTCCTCTCCGCGCTCGGCGTGACCGAGTCGGGCGTCGGTTCCCTCATCCGGGCGACCTACCACCTGCTTGGACTGCGCACCTACTTCACGGCCGGCGAGAAGGAAGTCCGGGCTTGGACCATCCATGCCGGTGACACCGCGCCCAAGGCGGCTGGCGTGATCCACAGCGACTTCGAACGCGGCTTCATCAAGGCCGAGACTGTCGCCTACAAAGACCTGGTGGCCTGCGGCTCGGTGGCTGCCGCCCGCGACAAGGGTCTCTACCGGATGGAAGGCAAGGAATACGTCGTGGCCGACGGCGACGTGCTGGTCTTCAAGTTCAACGTCTAGTTCATGATCTGAACCGACCGAGGAGCGGTTTCAAAACCTGTTCCAAGACCGGTTCTTCGATTGGCCTCTTCGACTGGCCAGGACGCACAACGGCCCGGGGCGAAGGGAGAGGCAGGACCTCCCCACCGCCACCGGGCCGTTTCGTTTGTGACCAATTAGGCGCCGACCACCTTGGAGAGCAGCGTGTTCATGCGTTGAAGCATGGCGCGCGGGTCTTCAAGCCGGCCCGAAGCCAGACGGGCCTGATCGTTCAACTGCTCGGCCACCAGGCCGGCCAGAGCGGCATCGTTCTGACGCAACTGGTTGAGCTTCACGATGACCGGGTGCCGCGGGTTGATCTCCAGATCGGGGGCCGCCTCGTCGCCGGCCATGGCGTCACGTCCCATGGCCTTGAGGGTGCGGCGCATGCTGGCGGTCATGTACTTGTCGCTGTCGAGGGCCACCACCGGGCTGTCGACCAGACGCTTGGACGAACGCACCTCGTGGACCGCCTCACCCAGGGTCAGCTTGAGCCAACCGGCCAGCGAAGTGGCGTCGTCGTCGGAGAGAGCGCCGTCCTTCGAGGCGTTCTCGACGTCCAACTCGGCCTTTTCGGCCGCGGTGATGGTCTTGGACTCGAACTCGCGCAGACGATCCATCACGAACTCGTCGATCGGATCGTCCACGAAGAGCACCTCGAACTGGCGGGCCCGGAACACCTCGAAGTACGGGCTCGCCTCGGCGGCGGCCCGGTCCTTGGCCAGCAGGTAGTAGATGTCCTTCTGACCTTCGGGCATGCGCTTCACATAGTCGGCCAGGGAGGTCTTCTTGCCCGCCTCGGTCGCCGAGGACTCGTAGCGCACGAGCTTGGCCAGGGCGGCCTGGTTCTCCCAGTCGCTGAGCACGCCCTCCTTCAGGAAGCGGTGATACTCGGCGTAGAACCCATCGTAAGCGGCGGCATCCTTTTCAGCTTCTTCGGCCAGGTGCTTGAGGAAGCGGTTGGTCAGCGCCTTGCTCAGCTTGCGCATGAGGTCGGAGTCCTGCATCCGCTCTCGGGAAACGTTGAGCGGCAGATCCTCGCTGTCGACCACGCCGCGCACGAAGCGCAGCCACTCCGGCAGCAACCCCTTGGGCTTCGACTCGATGAGCACCTTGCGGCAATAGAGATGAACCTCCGACTCCTGTCGCACCATGCCCGGCATCTCCAGGCTGCGCGACGGCACGAAGAGCAGCGCTTGGATGGCGATGGGCGCGTCGGCCGTGAAATGCAGGCGGTACTTGGGCGCCTCGTTGTCGTGGGCCAGGTACTCGTAGAACTCCTTGTATTCCTCTTCCTTCACCTCGTTCTTCGAACGGGCCCAGATGGCCTGCACGGTGTTGACGCGCTTGCCGTCCAATTCGAGCGGGAAGGCCACGAAGTTGGAGTACCGCTTGACGATGCGCTCCAGGTTGCCGGCTTGAGCGAACTCCTGGGCGTCGTCCTTCAGGCTGAGAGTGATGCGGGTGCCCGGGGTGGCATCCGGAGCCGACTCGAGCGTGTAGCCATTGCCGCCCTCGCTGGTCCACTTCCAGCCCTCGGAGCCGGCCGCCTGGGATCGGGTCACCACCGTCACCTGCTTGGCCACCATGAAGGCGGAATAGAATCCGACACCGAACTGGCCGATGAGCCGCGTGTCGGGCTTCTGCTGCTCGGCCAGCGCCTTGAGGAAGGCCTTGGTGCCCGAGTGCGCGATGGTGCCCAGGTTCTGGACCAGCTCATCGCGGGTCATGCCGATGCCGGTGTCGGCGATGGTCAGCGTGGACTCCTTCTCGTCGGCCGTGATGGCGATGGCGGGGCCGCTGTCTCCCGCGGGGGACTGCCCGCTGGCCTGGAGGAAGCGGAGTTTCTCGCAGGCATCGGCCGCGTTGGAGACCAACTCGCGCACGAAGACCTCGCGGTCGGTGTACAGGGAGTGGATGACGATGCTCAGCAACTGCTGGATCTCGGCTTGGAATGAATGCTGTTCCGTTTGACTCATGGTGTTTTGCAAAGACGGGCGCTTCGAAAGGACGGGATCCGAGGAACGCCAAGCTCCCCGAGACCCACCGGTCACCCCGGCGCGAACGCCATTTCTACTCGCTCAAGCGGAGTCCCTGTCAAGGGAGGGTCAGCCGAGGGCGGATCCGCGATCCGGTTCCGCCCCCGGTCCGGAGTGCCTCACGAAGCCGGGCCGATGCGGTCGCCCGAGCCGGCCCGACGTCCGTTGAGCAGCACCCCCAGCCAGGTGTTCCGGACGAGCAGGTGATAGGAACCGAGCAGGACGCCCAGCAGGAAGACCGTGAGCAGGGCCCATTTCAGCAGCGGATCCAGATCCCAGGAACGCATCCAACCCTGGAAGAGCGCGACCACCGGATGGTGGGCGATGTAGAGCCAGTAGGCCGAGTCGGCAAGATACCGGATGGAGGGATTCTCACGATCGAGATACCGACGGAAAAGACCCAGGCACCCGAAACACATCAACCAGGCGAAGAGCACCTGGGCCAGCCCCGACCCGAGCGGGAGCGACTTCATCATCGCCAACCCGGCCGGGAAGAGCAGCAGGCTGGCCACGGCCACGAGGACCCACGGATGTCGGCCCAGCCGTCCATCGGCATCCCGGCTTTCGAAATAGAGCGTCCCCGCTGCGAAGAAGATCCCGTAGTAGAGCAGCACATGCGGCTGCGGAAGAAATCCCACCGAGGTATCCGGTCCGAAGTCTCCCATCCAGAGCTGCGGAACCAGGGTGGCCGGCACCAGCACGAGCGGCCACTTCCAGGTCAGCAGCCAGGCCCCCGACAGCGCGGGAATGCCCAACCGGCTCCCCACCGTGACCGCGATGCCGAATCCGGCCACCAGCCAGCACAGGAATCCCAGGAACCACAGGTGGTCGAAGGTCGAGGTCTGCACCAGATGCCACCGTCCCGAAGGATCCCCGCCGAGCAGTCGGCCACGGCCCGGGACGAGGAACCGCTCGGAGGCCAGGAACTCCCGGTAGGCCTGACGGCTTCGGGCCAGGAGCCCCGGGGCATCGGACGAGGTGCCACCGGGGCCCGGACCCTCGGCACCCGCCCGACGCAGCAGCTCACGGCACCGGGTGCGTCGCTCTTGGAATTCCTCCTGGGTTCCCCGCACCGGAAGACGCAGGAAGCCCGCGATGGCCTTCACCTCCGGCCAGGTGCCCTGCGAGGCCTTGAGAGGCGTGCCCCCCTCGAGGTCCCGGACCCGGACATCGGCTCCCCGCTCGATGAGCAGGCCCATGACCTCGGGATGCGCGAAGAAGGCCGCGGAGTGGAGGGCCCGGTGACCACCCCGGCTCGATCGGTCCACATCGGCCCCGTGGTCGAGCAGCAGCCGGACGGCCTCGGCGCTGCCGTAGTGCGAGGCCCAGTTGAGGGCCGGATCGTGGAACTCCGGGTCGGTCTGGTTGGGATCGGCTCCGGAATCCAGCAGACGCTGCAGCGTCGTCAGGTCGCCCGAACGGATCGCCTCCACCACCTCGGAGCGGACTCCCGGCATGGCGAACCGCGCGGCATCCTGGGCGGCCGCCCGCTGCCGCGCCCAACCCACCAGGACATCCTGAAGGGGCAGCACCGTCAGCACGCCCAGGATGAGCGGCAGGAACACCCGCAGGAACCGCTGCCGGAGCAACGCCGCGAGTCCTCGTCCGCGCCACAGCATGGCCGTGAAATAGCCGCTCACGAAGATGAAGAGCGGCATGCGGAACCCGTGGACCCATGAAACGAAGATCAGAAGGCGCTCATCGCGCCGCGCATCGCTCACCATCCATCCGTCGGTCGCATAGGGCAGCGAGGCGTGGAGCAACACCCCCAGGATCATCGCAAAGGCCCGCAGCGCATCGAAGTCATGCCGGCGGGCCGATGGAGTGGACTGGCCGGAAACCATGGGAACTCACCAGACCCGCGCCCAGATCACCTTGAGGTAGCGGCTTTCGGGACAATTGGACATCACCGGATGATCCTCACCGGGTCCCGTGCGATCGAGGATCTGGAGCCGGCGTCGGGTGCGCACGGCCATGCGGACCACGATGTCCTCGAACTCCTCGGCCGAAATCATGCCCGAGCAGGAACAGGTGACCAACAGCCCTCCCGGACGGGTGATCACCATGCCCAACCCGTTGAGATCCTCGTAGCGCTGGCGGCCCTCGGCGGCGTCTTCGTCATCCCGGCTGTGGATGAGCTTGGGCGGATCGAGGATGACCACATCCCACTGCTCACCATTGTCGCGCATCTGGCGGGCGTAGCTGAACGCATCACAGTCGACCCAGCTCACGCGGACTTGATTGAGGTTGGCGTTGCGCTTCGACATCGCCACGGCCGCCTCGTCGAGGTCCACGCCCGTCGCCTCGGCCGCCCCACCGAGCAGCATCGCCGAAATGGAGAACCCGCCCGAGTAGCAGCACAAATCCAACACCCGCTTGCCCCGGGTGTAGCGGGAGAGCTTCAGGCGATTGTCACGCTGGTCGCAGAAGAACCCGGTCTTGTGGCCTTCCTTGAAGTCCACCTCGTAGCGGATGCCGTGCTCCTTGATCTTCACCGCGCGCACCGCGTCCGACTTCACCGTGGTGGGCGAGATGCCCTCGTTGCGGGCCACCGTGTCATCCACCTCGAAGACCACGCGCTGAGTGCCCAGCCGCGCATGCATCCGCGGAATCCAGGCGGCGAGGCGCTGGGCGATGCCCAGGCAGTGGACCTGGATGCTCAGCACATCGGCGAACTTGTCCACCACCAGGCCGCTGAGGCCATCGGCATCGGAGTGCACCACCCGGAAGGCGTCGGTCACCTCCGGCAGGCGCAAAAAGTCGATGCGGTGATCCATGGCCCGGTCGAGCAGCTCGACCAATGCCGACTCCTCGACGAACGACTCTCCCCAATGGAAAAGCCGCAGGGGCACCTTCGAGCGCGGGTTCCACAAGCCGTTGCCGCAGGGCGAGCCCGACTTGTCGTACACGTTCACCCAATCGCCCGGCTTCGAACCGGCGGACGCATCGCGGATCATCGCCGGATACACCACCGGTTGTTGGCTCGGGTACTTCAACCAGACCCAGGGAGTCTGCCAGCGCGACGTATCGACCTGCGGCATGACCGGTGCGGACGGACCCGGGCGCGGGCTGGAACGCGGGCCGAAGCCCGGACCGGAAGGAGAAGAACCCTCGTAAGGTCTCCGGGGCCGGAACGGGGGACGATCAAAAGACGCCATGGGACACGGTTGATACGGCCAAAACGCCCCCGAGCCAAGCCCCGTCCCCAAACACTCCCTACTGCACGCCGCCAACACTCAACCGCCAACACTCAACCGTCACCGACCTCAGCCGCGGGATCGGGCCGGAGCAAGCACTGGAAGCGATCACTCCTTTCCCCCGGCGCCTCAGCGCCAAAGCCCCTCCTTCCCCGAGCTTACCTGCGCGCGCAGGCCGGGTCCCGCGGCTCCACCCCCCTCGTCACCGACCTCAGCCGCGGGATCGGGCCGGAGCAAGCACTGGAAGCGATCACTCCTCTCCCCCGGCGCCTCAGCGCCAAAACCCCTCCTCACCAGAGCTTACCTGCGCGCGCAGGTCGGGTCCCGCGGCTCCACCCCCCTCGTCACCCCCAACCAGCCGCGGGATCAGGCCGGAGCAAGCACTGGAAGCGATCAATCTCATCCCCCGGCGCCTCAGCGCCAAAGCTCCTCCTTCC
>JAIXXC010000163.1 GCA_027490985.1 Verrucomicrobiales bacterium | reverse complement strand
CGAGCATTTCCGGCATTTTGCCTTTTGCCTTTTGGGGGGGAGCCTCCGCAACCTCGGGGCCATGCGCGTTCTCACCGGCATCCAGCCGAGCGGCGCCCTGCATCTGGGCAACTATTTCGGGGCCATGCTCCCGGCCATCGGCCTTCAGGAACAGGGCGAGGCCTACTACTTCATCGCCGACTACCACTCCATGACGTCGCTGACCGATGCGGCCAAGCGTCGTCAGTACACCCTGGATGTGGCGCTCGACTGGTTGGCCGCCGGCCTGAATCCCGACCGGTGCGTCTTCTGGAAGCAATCCGACACCCCCGAGCACACCGAGCTGGCCTGGCTCTTGAGCACCGTGACGCCGATGGGTCTGCTCGAGCGCTGCCACAGCTACAAGGACAAGGTGGCCAAGCTCGCCGACGGCGATCTGGGCGCGGTGAATCATGGGCTCTTCGCCTATCCGGTGCTGATGGCCGCCGACATTCTCTTGTACGACACCCAGGTGGTGCCGGTGGGCAAGGATCAGAAGCAGCACCTCGAGGTGACCCGCGACATCGCCCTCAAATTCAACCACCTCTACGGCGACACCTTCGTCGTGCCCGAACCCCGCATCCAGGAATCGGTCGCCGTGGTGCCGGGCACCGATGGCCAGAAGATGAGCAAGAGCTACGGCAACACTCTGGAGCTCAGCGGCGACGAGAAGGCCCTGCGCAAACGGGTGATGTCCATCCAGATGGACAGCCGTTCTCCCGCCGAGCCCAAGCCCGACGCCGACAAGAACGTTGCCATCCAACTGCTGCGCCTGGTCGCTCCGCCAGAGGTGGCCACCGACTGGGAGAACCGCCTCCGGGCCGGGGGTCTGGGCTATGGCGATCTCAAGAAGGGGCTTTTCGAGGAATACTGGAAGCACTTCGCCGCCTTCCGCGAACGCCGTGCCGAACTCGCGGCCCGACCCGATGACGTCCGCGACATCCTGCGGGCCGGTGCGGTCAAGGCCCGGGCCAAGGCCCAGAAGACCCTGGCCCGCGCCAAGCACGCCTGCGGCTTGGATTGAGCCCGCGGAGCGCGTCGGTGGCGATCCGCCCGAGACCAAAATCGGGCGTGCGGCCGGTTTACAATCCGGGCGCTCCTTTCCATGCTCGCGCCCACGGCATGAGCTTTTACGACCGACTGAAGTGGACCGCGGACGGACTGATCCCGGCCATCATCCAGGAACAGTCCACCGGGCGCATCCTGATGATGGCCTGGATGAACCGGGCGTCGCTGGAGAAGACGATCGAGACCCGTCGCACCTTTTTCTGGAGCCGTTCCCGCCAGAAGTTCTGGATGAAGGGCGAATCCAGCGGCCACGTGCAGGTGGTCAAGGACATCGCCTTCGACTGCGATGGCGACACGCTGCTCATCCAGGTGGAACAGACCGGGGCCGCCTGCCACGAGGGCTACCAATCGTGCTTCTTCCGGAGCATCGAGGGCGACGGAGCCACCTGGAAGGTGACCGAGCCGCAGCTCCAGACGCCCGACGCCATCTACGGCAAGCAGTGAGCCCGAGCGTCCCCGACGTCGTCCCGCCGGGTTCTCCCTCGTGGTGGCTGTTCGCGGCGCTGGCCTTGGCGGGCCGCGTGGCCGACCTCGGCTCGACGTACCTCGCCACCCCCCGTCTGGCCCTCGAGGGCAACCCGCTGGCCCGGCGTCTGGGCTGGCGGTGGGGGATTCCGATCAATGGGCTCGCGGCGCTGGCGTTCGGGTGCTTTCCGAGCCTGGCCATCGCGGTGGCCACCACCAGCGCGCTGGTCGCGGCCCGGAATTTCCAGAATGCCTGGCTCATGCGTTCGATGGGCGAAGGAGGCTATCGGGTCTGGATGTCGGAGCGGCTCGACCGGGTGCCCCGTCGGTGGCCCGCAGGGTGTTTCGCCGCCGAGTCGTTCCTGACCCTGCTGCCCGGGCTCGCGCTGCTGGTCTTCGCGGAGTCGGGTGGGGTGGCCCAGTCGGTGGGCATGGGGATCACGGCCTATGCCGCCGCGGTGGCCCTGTTCACACTCATGGCCTTGTGGAGGCGCTGAGGCGACCGGTCAGCCCACCTCGGATCCGAGTTCGACATTCCAGTAGGCGACATCGAGGAAATGGCGCCAGCTGTCGTGCATCGAGGCCCCGAAACTGACCTGCACGAAGGGCCGCCACTTCGGGCGCTTGGGCTTGCGCACCAGATGCATGTGGGCCTCGGCCGGAGTGCGGTTGGCCTTGCGGGTGTTGCAGGGGATGCACGAGCAGACGATGTTCTCCCACGTGGTCGGCCCTCCGCGATCCCTCGGGATGACATGGTCGAGGTTCAGATCGCGACGATCGAAGACCCGCCCACAGTATTGGCAGGTGTTCCGATCCCGCTCGAAGAGGTTGTGGCGGGTGAATTTGACTTCTTTCTTGGGAAACCGATCGAAGCCCATCAGCAGGATCACCCGGGGAACCCGGATCCGGAAGGAGACTGTATTGACCGAGCCGTCGGCCTCGGGATCGGCCGCGGAGAGATCGCGCCACTGTTGGAAATTCAGCGTCCGGTAGTCGCCGTCGCCCTCACCGAACACCACCTGTGCGTTGCCGTCGAAGAGAAGCGTGAGCGCCCGACGGACCGAGCAGACGTTGACCGCCTGCCACAGCCGGTTGAGGACAAGAACCTGATCGCACAGGACATTGCTCATCGGACGGTTTGGAATAACCGTCATCCCTACTAGCCCCCCTCCATGACGCTGTCAACGCGCCCCGGTGAACAATCGGTGAACATCTTCCGACCCCCGGGTTCCGGTTGCACCCGCCGCGCGTCCGAGGACGCACCCGAGCCTGGCCCCATGTTGGCCCCCGTGTGTTGGAACGGGTTTTTCCCCGTACTTGTCCCCCCGGACCATTTCCGTATGGTAGCCGCTTTCGATGCACGATCCTGCCATCACCCCGGAACTGGTCGCGAAGCACAACCTCACGCCCGAGGAGTACCAGAAGGTCCTCGAGATCCTCGGTCGTGAACCGTCGTACACCGAGCTGGGCATCTTCTCGGTGATGTGGTCGGAGCACTGCTCCTACAAGAACACGCGGCCCGTGCTGAAGACCTTCCCCACCCAGGGCGACAAGATCCTCGTCGGGGCGGGTGAAGAGAACGCGGGCATCATCGACGTGGGCGACGGCGTGGCCATCGCCTTCAAGATCGAATCGCACAACCACCCCAGCGCGGTGGAGCCCTTCCAGGGCGCGGCGACCGGCGTGGGCGGCATCATCCGCGACATCTTCACCATGGGTGCCCGCCCGGTGGCCGCGCTCAATTCGCTGCGCTTCGGTGAACTCTCGAACCCCGAGGTGCGACGCCTGTTCTCGGGTGTGGTGGGTGGCATCGCCCATTACGGCAACTGCTTCGGCATTCCCACCGTTGCCGGCGAGGTCTATTTCGACAAGAGCTACGAGGGCAATCCGCTGGTCAACGCCTTCGCCCTCGGGGTGTTGCGGCACGACCAGATCACCCGCGGCGCCGCCCATGGCATCGGCAATCCGGTGTTCTACGTCGGGCCGGCGACGGGGCGTGACGGTCTGGCGGGCGCGGCCTTCGCGTCGCAGGACCTCACCGAGGAATCGGCCGAGCAGCAGCGCGGGGCGGTGCAGGTGGGCGATCCCTTCATGGAGAAGCTCGTCTGCGAGGCTTGTCTGGAACTCTTGGCCACCGGATGTGTTGCGGGCATGCAGGACATGGGTGCGGCGGGCCTGACCTGCTCCACCTGCGAGACGGCCGCCCGCGCCGGCACGGGCATCGAGATCGAGTTGGACAAGGTGCCGCAGCGCGCGCCGAACATGTCGAGCTACGAGATCATGCTCTCGGAGTCACAAGAGCGCATGCTCATTGTCGTCCACAAGGGTCGCGAGGCCGAGGTGAAGGCGGTGTTCGACAAGTGGGACCTGCCCTGGGCCGAGATCGGCGTGGTGACCGACACCGGCCGCATGGTCGTCCGTCACGGGGGCCAGGTGGTCGTGGACGTGCCCGCCAAGAAACTGGCCGACGAGGCCCCGGTGTATCAGCGCGAGTCCCGCGAGGCGGCCTACATGGCGGCCGTGCGCGCCTTCCGTCTCGACGGCATCGCCGACACCCGCAACCCGGCGGCCGATCTCAAGACCCTGCTCTCCAACCACACCATCGCCTCCAAGAACTGGGTGTACGGGCAGTACGACCACATGGTGCGCGACGGTTCGGTGGTGTGTCCGGGCAGCGATGCGGCGGTCATCCGCATCAAGGCCGACAGCCTGCCGGTCACCCGGGCCGAATATGCGGCCGCCCAATCGGGCACAGCCGACGCGTTCCAGCCCCCGGCTCCTCTGGCCGACAAGTACGTGGCCTTCACGGTCGATTGCAACGGCGGGTACGTGTACCTCGATCCGTATGAGGGTGGCAAAGCGGCCGTCACCGAGGCCTGCCGCAATCTGGCCTGTTCCGGCGCCGTGCCGGTGGGATCGACCGACAACCTGAACTTCGGCAATCCCCACAATCCCGAGATCTTCTGGCAGCTCAAGGAGTCGGTGCGGGGTCTGGCCGACGGATGCCGGGCCTTCAGCGCCCCGGTCACCGGCGGCAATGTGTCGCTCTACAACCAGCGCGGTGCCCTCGGCGCGATCGACCCGACGCCCACGGTGGCGGTGGTCGGCATCATCGAGAAGCCCGAGCACATCACCACCCAGTGGTTCAAGGATGCGGGCGACGCCATCGTGCTGCTCGGGGCGCCGGTGGATCTGGTCGATCCGCTGCAGGGCCTGGGTGGCAGCGCCTATCTGAAGAGCGTGCACGGTCAGAAGACCGGCCTGCCTCCGCGGGTCGATCTGACGGTCGCCCAGACTTTGCACACCACCCTGCTGGGCCTGATCCGCGAGGGCGTGGTCAAGAGCGCGCACGACTGCAGCGAGGGCGGTCTGGCGGTCACCTTGGCCGAATCGTGCTTCAGCCAGCAGGTGGCCCGCGAGAGTCACCGCTTCCTCGGGGCCACCGTGGACCTCGGTGCCGGTGCCGAAGGAGCCCGCCTCGATGCGCTCCTGTTCGGTGAGACGCAGAACCGGGTGGTGATCTCGGTGGCGGCCATCGACGCGGGCCGCGTGATCAAGCAGGCCCAGGCCATGGGGGTCCCGGCCGTCCAGATCGGCACCGTGGGAGGCGATACCCTGAGCCTCAAGACGGCGGCCGGCGGGTTTTCCGTGCCGGTGTCCGAATTGCACGAGGGCTGGTGGAACTCCATCGCCCGGGCCATGGCCTGACCCCCCATCGGCCGGCCCCGG
>JAIXXC010000179.1 GCA_027490985.1 Verrucomicrobiales bacterium | reverse complement strand
CTTTCTGGCCGGCGGGCTGCTGTCGACATTCTCCGAACTCATCGCCTCCCCGACACCGGCGCGCCCCAACATCCTGCTGATCGTCTCAGACGACCAGGCTTGGACCGACCATGGCTTCATGGGGCACCCCACGATCCGCACCCCCCACCTCGACCGCCTCGCCGCCCGGTCGCTCTGCTTCACCCGGGGCTACGTGCCCTCGAGCCTGTGCTGCCCCAGTCTCGCCTCGCTCATCACCGGCCGGTACCCGCACCAGCACGGGGTGGTCTGCAACGACCCGCCCCGGCCACCGGGAATCACCGCAGCGGAGTTCTACCGAAGCGACGCCTACCGGGCCGGGCGCGAACGGTTGTCCTCGTTCCTCGAGCAGACCCCCACGCTGCCCCGTCTGCTCCAGAAGCGCGGCTACCTGAGTTTCCAGAGCGGGAAGTGGTGGCAGAACGAGTTCTCCCGCGGTGGCTTCACCCATGGCATGACCCGGGGCGACCGCCATGGCGACGCCGGCCTGGAGATCGGCCGGGTCACCATGAAACCCATCGAGGACTTCGTGGCGATGGCCGAGCGGGAAAACCGCCCCTGGTTGGTCTGGTACGCACCCATGATGCCGCACGACCCGCACACCCCGCCGGAACGCTTCCTCGCGCGGCACCGCGGCCTCTCCCCGTCGATGCCGGTCGCCCGCTATCATGGAATGGTCGAATGGTTCGACGAGACCTGCGGCCAACTCCTCGAATTCCTCGAGAAGCGCGGCTCGGCCGACAATACCCTCGTGATCTTCGTCACCGACAACGGCTGGATCACCGATCCCAAGACCGGACGATATGCGCCCCGGTCCAAGCAGAGCCCCTACGACGGCGGCCTGCGGACCCCCATCCTGGTCGGCTGGCCGGGCCGGGTGAAACCGCAACGCGACGACACCCACGCGGTGTCGAGCCTCGACCTGATGCCCACGATCCTCCGCGCCGCCGGCCTGGACATCCCGGCCACTTTACCCGGCATCGACCTCCTCGATCCCCGGGCGGTGCGCCGCCGGTCCTCGATCTCGGGCGAGTGCTTCACGCATGATGCGGTGGATCTCGACAAACCCGAATCCGGCCTGAGATGGCGCTGGATCGTCCGCGATGGGTGGAAACTCATCCAGCCGACCCCGTGGAACGAGCCCAACGCGAAGCCCGAGCTGTACCGGATCGTCGAGGACCCCTTCGAGCGGAGCGATGTCGCCTCGCGGCATCCGATGCAGGTGGGGCGCCTCCGCCGCGAACTCGAGAAGACCTGGAAACCGACTGCACCCTGAGCCGGTTTCATTCCTGAGTGCGCCCCGAAATTCAGGCCTTGGCGTCGCGCAGAGGCACCCATCAACAGACGCTGAGGGGGCCGCGCTGGTTCGGAATCATCGCCGAAACAGGCAGGCAGGTCAGTCCGTCACGATTCCCGCTCAATCGCACCTCCACGGTGACCCGTGCTGGAGTGAACGTGCTGGAGTGAACCCTTGTTCCCGGCGTCGGGTTCTTGCACCGTTGCAGGCTTTCCATGGACTTGAACCTCCCCACCACCATCGCGGGCCTGCTGGTCGGCATCGTCGTGGGCGCCACCGGCGTTGGCGGCGGGGCCCTCATGACCCCGGTGCTCGTCCTGCTGTTCGGGGTGGCTCCCCAAACCGCGGTGGGGACGGACCTCCTGTTCGCCGCATCGACCAAGATCTTCGGGACGGCGGTCCACCACCGGCAGGGCACGGTCGATTGGCCCATCGTCCGTCGTCTGGCTCTGGGCAGTCTTCCCGCTGCGGCCGCGACCCTGGCCTGGATGACGCTCACGGCGACCTCGCAGGTGAGGGATGGATTCCTCATCCGGTTGGTGGCGATCGCCCTGCTGATCACGGCCGTCGGGATCTTGTCGAAAGATTGGCTCCAACGCCTGGGGCGTGAGGGGCATGCCGGCGTGATGGCGTGGCTGGGGCGTTCCCAGGCCATGCTGACGGTCCTCGCCGGGGTGATCCTGGGCATCCTGGTCACCCTGACCTCCATCGGGGCGGGCGCGCTGGGCACCGTGATGCTCGTGTACCTGTACCCGGTGCGCCTGACCCCCCAACGATTGGTGGGCACCGACCTGGCCCACGCCATCCCGCTGACCATCATCGCCGGCCTCGGACATCTCATGATGGGAAACGTGAACCCGACTCTGCTCGCCAATCTGCTGCTGGGGTCCATACCCGGGGTGCTGGTGGGCTCCTGGATCAGCACCCGCGCCCCGATGCAGTGGGTCCGTGTGGGACTGGCGATCATCCTCGCCGCCGTCGCCTCGAAGATGATGCTGACCTGACCCTTTCGATCCAAGGCGAGTCGGTGTGGGGCTCTACCAGCCCCCCCTTCCCACCCTGACTCGGGTCACTTGAGCATCAGTCCGGAAACCGCACGAACCGAGATCCGATCACCCAGCCCATGACCGACTTTCGACAAATCACCTACCGATCGGAGGTCCTGCGCAAGGGCATCCATCTCTCATCGCTGTCCATCCCGCTCATCTACGCCCTCATTGCGAAGTCGACCGCGCTCTGGATCCTGATTCCGCTGACCGGCGTGTTTCTGATCGTCAACATTCTCGGTCATCGAAGCGGCCCGGTCAGAACCCTGATGATCCGGTATTTCGGCGACATCATGCGCACTCACGAATTGGACATCGACCAGCGCGCGCTCAATGGCGCCTCCCACGTGCTGATCGCGGCCTGCCTGAGCGTCCTGGTGTTCCCGAAGCTCATCGCCATCACCGCCTTTTCGATCCTCATCATCAGCGACATTTGTGCGGCCCTGGTCGGTCGACGATTCGGGTCCCACCGATTTCTCGACAAGAGCCTCGAGGGGACCCTGGCCTTCGCGGTGTCGGCCGTCGGCGTCGTGCTGATCATCGCCCACCTCGTTTCGGCGCCGGTTTCCTTCACGATGATCGGGATCGTTGCGGGACTGGTGGGATCGATCGTCGAGAACATCTCACCCCGGCTCCGACTGGATGACAACATCTCGATCCCGTGCAGCGTCGGAACCACCCTGTG
>JAIXXC010000320.1 GCA_027490985.1 Verrucomicrobiales bacterium | reverse complement strand
TTGAGGAGCCCGCGCGGATCGTAGAGTTCCTTGGCCCGGCGTTTGGCATCGTCGGGCCGCCAGCGCCCGGAGGCCTCGAGGAAATTCACATGGGGGTTGGCCACCGAGACTCCGATGGATCCGCAGAACTCGATCATGGCCTGGAGGCGCTCGTCATCGGTGTAGCGGACCACCGGAATCGCCCCGGGCGTGATCACGCCTCCCGAGCGCACGAACTCGATATGCAGCAGGAAGTCGGCTCCGAAACGCGACTTCAGGGCCCGGAACTGGCTCCGCGCCTCGGTCGCCGAGAACCCGCACTGCAGGTAGGTGAGCGACGGGTCCTGCTTGAGGGCCCAGAGCGTGGTGTGGTTCCAGGTGTAGTCGCTGAGCTGGGCGCCCCGGCGGGGTTCCGAGAAGGGCGCGATGAAGCACGGGTTGCCGCCGGCATTGCGCGCCGCGTCGGCCAGGCGCTGCAGTTGATCGTCGGCCACTTCGAAGAAGCAGAGCGCCTTGCCCTCGGGGATCCATTTCTGGAGAGGCGTGAAGGCTCCCGGGATCGGCCATTCGAAGACGGTGGCGAGGCGTTTGCGGAAGGAATCGTTCCGCGAGATGGCCTCCGCGAAGTCGAACGCCCCGGCGAAGTCGTCGAAGGCCACGGCCAATTGCCCCCAGTCGGTTTTCGGGGCCAGACGCAACTCGACCTCGATGATGATGCCGTTGGTCCCCCAGGCGTGCAGCACCTGGAAGATGTCGGGGCCGCTGAGCCGGACTTCGCGCGGTTGCGCTTCCAGCGACAGCACGGTGAGCGAATGCACGGTGCCGTTCTCCCGCAGGGCTCCCCACTGGATGCTCCCGATGCCGCCCGAACCGCCCGCGCAGAACCCGGCCACGCTGGCCTTCACGTAGGTGCTGGGGTAGCAGCGCAACTCCCAGCCCGACTGCCGCGCGACCCGCTCGATCGCCCCCAGCCGTGCCGCCGGATCACAGGTCACGATGCCGTCGGGACTGATGGAGTGGATCGTATCGAGGGCGGCCAGATCCATGACCATGCCGCCGTGGGTGGGGATGCATTGGCCGTAGTTGCCGGTGCCCGCGCCGCGCAGGGTGAGCGGAATCCGACGCTGATGGGCGAAGCTCACGAGGGCCACGACCTCGGCCCGTGAGTGGGGTTGCACGACGACCTCGGCCAGCTTGTCCGAAAGCTCCCGCTTCAGGACGGGCGAGTACCAGTAGAAGTCGCGGCTGAGCGATTCGAGCCGTTCCGGCGTGGTGACGATGCGGTCGGGAGGCAGCAGTTGGGCCAGGGCGTTGAAATCGGCGGTGGTCATTCAGGAGAGGCGTTGGGGACGGTTGGAGATCCAGAGTTGTGGGGGTGGTGGTGGCTCGGAGGGCTCAAGGCTTCACCGTTTTGAGACCGGTGGCGTCGACCGGTGACGGCGCGATTTGCGCCACAGGGCCATGGCCGCAACCATGCGGGGGTCTTCGAAGAGGGCGACACAGCCGGCCCGGGCCACCGGCCCCACCACGAGGCACTCCATGTCGGAGCGCTCCTGGAGTTGCCGGGCCGAGACATGGATCTGGGCGCAGTGCCGGGAGGCGTCGGCGATGGTCGCCCCGAACACCACCCGATCCACGCCGGCCCACAGGGCCATGGCCATGCACATCGGGCAGGGTTCACAGGTGGTGTAGAGGGTGTGCCCGGCGAGGCTGGGTTTCTTGAGGCGTTTGCAGGCCGCACGCATGGCCCGGACCTCGGCATGGCTGGAGGGATCGTTCTCGCGGCGCACGGCATTGAGCCGCCGCAAGACCAGACGACCGGTGTCGGTCTCGACCACCGACGACCCGAAGGGCGACTGGGCCTCGGTTCCCAGTCGGGCTCGGGTGAATTCGATGAGGGACTGCATCCGGGACAGATCCGCCTCGGTGGGCTTTCGGTGGTTTGGGGCCATCGCACGTTGGGTCAAGCACACGGTGTTCCACTCGCTAACCAGCGGGCCCACTGTTCGAAAACAGCCCGGACGACGCCCCGGGAAGCGATCCCGGATCGGGAATCGGCCGCTGTGGAAGTCTTGTCCGTGCGCAGTGTGGACAAATCGGAACAGGGCTTCGGGCCGCCCTGATTTCGATGTGGCGTCCTCGCAATTGAAATCGGTTCATGGACCTTCATTGAACCCAGTCAGCGCATTCATTCGAACGTGTCACCGGGTACGCTTCGGTTCGCCTGATTTGCCCATTAAACCCAGAAAAACCGAGTGATCCGGGCGATCCCGCCTTTCGGGAAAGGGGCTCCGTGGTCCGCGGCAACGCAGTCTTGGAAACACGATTTCCAAGACTGGCATGAGGTATGCGGATCGGTTGTCGCAGCGTCTGACCCGCGCTGCACCCAAACAACCCAACTGATCCTCCGTACCCATCCCTCAATGAAACCCTCCCTTTGGTTGCCGATCCGTATCGGATCGCTCGCCACACTGGCTCTGGCCTCGGGCGGACCCGCCTGGGCGCAAAGTGCCGGATCCACCAACGTGCTCGACAAGGTCGTTGTCGAGGGCCTGTCCCTGGAAGAGACCGTGTTGCCCACTGCGCGTCCGGTCGAGTCGGTCATGGGCGACGACCGGAGCATCCTCGAGACGCCGCGCTCGGTCTCGCTGGTGACCAAGGCCCAGATGGAAGCCCGGGCGATTTCGCGCGCCACCGATTTCAACCAGTACTCCCCGGGCGTCTATACGCCGTCGCGCTACGGCTTGGCCAACGTGCCGGTCATCCGCGGTGACCTTTCAGAAATCTACCAGAACGGGCAGCGCACGATCTACAGCCGCAATTCCATGCTCGCGAGCTTCAATGGCGTGGAGGCCATGGACATCGTCAAGGGACCGGGTTCGGCCGTGTACGGCCCGCAAGGGCAAGGCCCCGGTGGCTATGTGAACTTCGTCTCCAAGCTCCCCTACTTCGACGGTTTCCATGGAGAGGTGCTCAGTCGCTGGGGT
>JAIXXC010000133.1 GCA_027490985.1 Verrucomicrobiales bacterium | reverse complement strand
ATGGGCGGTGGTGCCGGTGGACCGTACCCTGCGGGTGTCGCTCCTTGGGAGCAGGACCAGAAGGCGTTGTTCTTCAACGACCGCACCGGCATCCTGTTCGTGCGAGCCACGCTCTCCGACTTGGACGTCATCGAAAAGGCCATCCAGATCCTCAACGTCGCTCCTCCTCAGGTGGAGATCGAGGCGCGCTTCGCCGAAATCAATCAGACCGACAGCAAAGCTCTCGGCTTCGACTGGCTCTTGGGCAACACGCTCATGGGTGGTGGCCGATTGGGTCTCTCGGGCGGTAGCGCTCCGAGCTACACCGGCCAACCGTCCGCGGCCAACCCGGGCAGTATCTCGCCGGTGGATGGCTCGCAGATCCTGCCGGGCGGTGTGTTCCCGGGCACCAGCGCCGCCGGTCTGGCGGCTCCCGGCGCCAACGACCAGTTGGTCACGTCCGGTCTCCGGAATACCACGGCCGACAGTGGCAAGATCCCCGAGGTCTTCAGCCTCACCGGCATTCTCACCGATCCTCAGTTCAAGGTGGTGATCCGCGCGCTGGAACAGCGCGACGGCGTCGACCTCCTCTCCGCGCCGAAGGTCACGACTCTCAGCGGTCGTCAGGCCCACGTCGAAGTGTCCGATGTGCGCACGATCGCCACCGGTCTCAACAACCAGGGTGGTGGTGGCGGCGGTGGACAGGGTGGTGGTGGTGGTGGTCTCGGCGGCGGCACCGGTGGCGTTGGCAACAACGTCAACCAGGCGGCCATCAACCTGATCATCCCTGGCACGGTTTCTCAGCCGTTCGGTCCGGTCTTGGACGTGGTTCCCTATGTGTCCTCGGATGACGAGACCATCCAGATGACCATCCTCCCGACGATCACCGAGTTCGTCGGTTATGATGACCCGGGTCCGTTCGTGCCGCAGATCCTGGGTCTGACCTCGGGAAGTTCCCCGATCAGCCGCACCTCGGTGCTGCCCCTCCCGCGTCTGCGCGTGCGCATGGTCACCACCAGCGCCATCGTCTGGGACGGTCAAACCGTGGCCTTGGGCGGTTTGATTGCCGAAGACAACGTCAAGTCTCGCGACAAGGTTCCGGTTCTGGGTGATGTTCCGGTCTTGGGCCGCCTGTTCCGCAGCGAGAACTCCCGCACGGTGAAGAAGAACCTCATGATCTTCGTGACCGCGACGATCGTCGATGCGGGTGGCAAGCGGGTGCATGATCCGGAGAATCCTCCGTTCGACCCGAACACCACCCCCACCAAGAAACCGTCCAACGTCACGGCGTTCTAATCCAGCGGCCACATCCCAGTCAGTGGAATGATTGAACTGCCCGGAGGTCATCCGACTCGGGGCGAACCATCCATGAACCAAAACCGAAACAGCCGATCACCTTGGAAGCTGATGGGGCTTGCGGCACTCGTCGGCCTCGTGGGGACGAGCCACGGCCAAGGGGTGCAAACCGCCTCGCCCCGCTTGACGATCCGGGAGGTCGCACCTGCATCCGTAGAACTGAGCGGCGGTGAGGTTCGCATCCTCCCCAATGCCTCATCTGCGGCCGGCTTGGTGGGTGACCAGGTCAACGCCCACGCGGCGGTGTCCGGATCCACGGCCTTCGTGGTCTGGCAGGACAACGCCGTGGATGGCGATGGTCTCGGGATCGGTTCTCGGGTCCTCAATCTGCAGACCGGCTCGGCCAGTCCTCAGATCCATCGGGTCAACCAACAGGGACTCTTCAATCAGGAGAATCCCACGGTGTTGGCCTTGGCCGACGGCAGCGCCGTGGTCGCCTGGCAATCGGGTAAACCCGGCAAGCAGTCGATCCACGCGCGCCGGTTGTCCCGGGCCGGAGTTCCGCAGGGCGACGAATGGGTCCTGTCCGAGGCCCCTCTTGGCAGCCACGAAGCGCCCGTGTTGGCCGAACTCCCCGGCCGTGGCTTCGCGATGGCCTGGCAGGCCATCGGATCCGACGGGGTCTCCTCCAAGATCCACCTGCAGACCTTCAACGCCTCGGGATCGCCTTCTACGGCCCGTCGCATCATCGGCACTTCGGCTCTCGTTGATCGGTCCCCGACTCTGAGCGTGCTCCCGAATGGCGCCCTGGCTGTCGCCTGGGTGGCTGAACAGGCTTCGGCCGATGTCCTCAGTCTGGGCGGTCAGGCCACCCGGCGTGAGGCCAACTCCGACATCTTCGCTCAAATCCTTCAGGCTGACGGAACTTCTGTTTCGCCGATCTGGGTCAATGGATCGCCGTCCCCATGCGACCGGCCGTCCATGGCCACGCTGCCCTCCGGAAAGTTGCTCATCGGATGGTCGGAATACGACCTCGACGCCAAATCCTCGTGGGATATCCGGGCCACCACGGTCTCCGCCTCCGGAATCATCCAAGGTTCGCCGGTGACGCTCAACGACTTCCGTGCCTACGACCAGACGGCCCTCCGCATCACCGCGGGTTCCGAAGGTGCGCTTGCGGTGTGGTCGACCCGGGGTGCCGATGGTTCGGGCCTCGGTGTTGCCGCCAAGGCCATCACGGCATCGGGCCTCCCGGCCGGTGACGAACTGGTTTTGAACCAGACCCGAAGGAACGATCAATTCGCGCCCACCGCTGTGGCCACTGCCGACGGATATCGCGCCATCTGGAGCGACTTCACCGGAGTCAGCACCGGGGTCGACCTCTCCGCCCGGGATCTCAAGAAGACCTCGGTGGCCGCACGTCAGAAGCTCAATCTCTCTTGGGAAACCGTGGTTGGAGCCAAGTACCGATTGGAGTCCTCCACCGACCTGGTCCACTGGACCGCGGTTCAGGCCACCCAAACGGCCACCTCGACCAGCCAGTCGGCCTCCATTGATGCAGGCGCCGCCGCCCAATCCTACTTCCGCGTCCAATCCGATCGCTGACCATGCGCACGACCTCCTTCATCGTCCCAATCGTCGCCCTGTTGCTGCTCGGGTCATTGCCGGGGCGCGCGTTCTCACTGCTCGGCCCGTTCTCCGGCTGGCAATCCCCCGACCTGGGTTACAACGTGCCCAATGGTGGGAATGAGTATGGTGGACCACGCCTCCGCGGCGATGAGTACCGCCTCAGCACTCCGGTCGTCACCTACGGCATTGATGGATCGTTCCTCGAATTCTTCGGAACCGAGGGAGCTCGGGCTGTCGATGCGGCGTTTGCCGTCTTCAATGGTTTGACCAATGTGTCGGCCTTCAGCGACACGCTTGACGAGTTTCCCCTCAAGGCCGACGGCATCAATCCCACCGCCCGGGCTCTCGGTCTGGTCGACATCAAGACGCAGTTGATGTCCCAGATCCTCGCCACCTTGGGACTCACATCGCCGGAACGCTGGTGCTGGTCTCTCCGCGCCCGGTACGTCGTGGGCACGACTCCGAGCTATTCGGTGGTCAACTTCAACTACGATCCGGTCTCCGGTCGCCCTTCCCGCTACATCAATGGCACGCTGTATTCCTATGTCATCCGTGAGATCTACAACGCGGACGGGACCGTGGGATTCTACGACTCCCGTGAAGTCCCTGTCGATTCGGCGAACCCGATGGTGAGCTTGGCTTCGACCATCAGCATCAATTCGGGGCTCACCAGCGATGACCGCGTCGTGCGGGCCATCAGCCCCACCGGCCGTTATTTCACAGGGCTCACCCGGGATGACGCCGGTGGCCTCCGATACCTCTACCACCCCGCCAACCGCAACTACGAAGGGGCTCCGGCCGGATCGTTCCGCGGCAGCGCTGCGACGGGCGGAGGCGGCGCTTCGGCGGCTCTGGAGTCGCCTTGGACCGTGGCCGGATCCAGCGGTCAGGTGGGCACCACCGCGGTGGGCACCACGACCACCAGCAACACCTTGCAGTTGGTCAATCTGGCCGTTCGCGCCGGTGTCGATCGCGTCCGCTTCGTCAAGGTCAACACCGACCCGGTGCTTCGGCAGAATGCACGCCAAGCGGCCGTCACGTATCCCGAGGTGGTCAGCTCCAACGGAGTGGTGATCCGACAAGTGGTGAGCCGGATCCTGGCCCGACCTGACATTCTCATCAGCGCCCGCGATCTGGGCGTGGCCCTTTACGTCCCCGTCCTCGGGGGATTGGTTCAGCCCGGTTTTGTGAACACCGGTGCTACCTTGGACGGAGCCTCCGAAGGACCTGGCAATATCGAACCCCAATCCGGCTACACCTTCAGCAAGGTGGGTGTGTACTCCTTGAATCGCGGCAACACCGACGAGCAAGACGGTCAACCTGGAAACATCTGGGGCTCCTTTGACGGAAGCACCAACGCACCGGTACTCTATCCGATCGGCACGAAACTGGCCGACCTCGAGGCCGCCGCTCTGTACCTGAGGGGCAACTGAACCGACGCATGAATACCTTCAACCTCTCCAAACGCCTTTCTACCATGGTGAGAACTCTTTGTGTCGCCTTCGCCTGCGGTTGGGTTGCGTCGGCGGGCGACTTCTATAACGGTGGAAACTATGCGGTCGACCGCCCCATCGACGCCGTGTCCTTCGTCAATGCGGGAACCTTCACGGCCACCACGTTCGACGTGTTCGCCACCCGCAACACTCTCACCTACACCAACCTCGGCAGCATCCGCTCCTTGTATGGGATGGAGTTTCTGAACGTGGACTCGAGCGGTATCCGCCGCCCGAGCCAGAGCATCGTCAACGGAGACCGTGCTGTGATCGAAGGCTTGGGCACTGCGTCGCTGACCTTCGCGTATCCCGAGGGCCATCAATACACCTATGGCGATGGCGGTTACCTGACACTCAATGCGACCAACATCGTCAACCGGGGTCGTATTTCGGTGTCGTTCTGGGGCGATCTTTCCGCGTCCGGGCAACAGGTCGACCTGACCCGGTCGACGCTGACCACCCTCAATCGCCAATCCCCCGAGACCGGTCGTTTTGCATTCCTCGACAACAGCATCAACGTCGCCTACTCGCCCGGGGGCGTCGAGAATCTCTACTGGGGTTATTGGAACACCGCGGTCGACTTCGGTGCCTTCGCCACACCCAAGGTCGTCAGAACCACCTACCCCACGGCCACCAACGCCGTTGTGGTGACCAATATTCTGGCCGACATCGACATCTCGTATCTGGCGTCCATCGATCGGGTTCCGGCCGATCCGACCGCCAATCCTCGGGGCTGGGTGGGTGACAACATCACCACGGCGGGAGCGCCTCCGGTGCCTGCGTTGGCCTACGTCCAGACCAATCAGTTGACCCCGACCAACAACCGCATCAACGCGGTGTTCATCATCAGCCGCAACTCCAACGTGCTGGCGTCGGCCACGGTCGATGGAACTCGCAGCTTGGCGGTCACCTTGGGCTACTTGAACACCAACGTCACGGATGGTTCGGTCGAGTTCGAGAGCATCCGGGTGGTCGAGAGTTTCACCACCGCTCCCACCAACACCTACGGATGGGATCAGCGGGATCCCTCGACCGCGGTGCCCTACAATGTCCGTGTCTCGCGCAACATCGGCGTTCCGATTCCGATCACGCGAGCCGATCGCTCTCACCTGGGCAATGAGCTGGATCCGCTGAACCCGCTCTCCCGCTCGAACCTCCTGTCGAGGTATCTCAACGACTCCAGGTCCGGGGCCAACAGCACCTTCACCAGGGACCTGTTCACGATGGGTTACTTCGGCCTCCTCACCAACGGAGTGGCCTACACCAATACGGTTTCCACTAACGACTACATGGCCTATGCGTTCGCCATCACGTCATTGCCTTCCCAGATCCCCAACCCCACCAACAGTTCCTTCGGTCGGGTGACTGCGGCCAATGGCGGCCGGTTCTCCTTGTTCCAATCACAGGCTCCGTTCGCCTACGCCACCAACTTGGCCGGTCGGGTGCGTGTCCAAGCCGACACTCTCAAGCTCGAGGACACCCGGATTCGCGCCCATGGTATCGTGAATCTCCAGGCCAAGCACGTGACCTCCTCGGCCAACACCAGCATCGCGGCCCCGTATGCCAACTACGATCTGGGATCGACCAACGGCACTCTCGTGTACCGTGGGTTGAGCCCCGTCGGTCAACCCAACCTCACGGGAACGATCCGGGTGTTCGTCACCTCGTGGACCAATACCGCTGAATTCCCCGATCCGGCTGCGGCTGCGGCCACCACCGACCCGACCGCGGGCACCGGCACCGGCACGACCACCACCTTGACGGCCGACACGCATTTCCGGGTGATGATCATCGATGCCGACATCGATCCGTTGAAGACCTCGGGCGAATTGGTAGGCCTGAAGCTGCGCGCCACCTCGCTCACCACCGTGGATCCGATCCTCTATTCGGTTCCTGAGGTGGACGCGATCCCTTCGACCTACCCTGATGGCTTCTCGGGAGCCTCGTCCATATCGGGCAACGAGCAGGTGGCTCCCATCACCGAGAATTGGATCAACCAAGGTTCCTTTGAATTGGTGGGTAGCCTCGGGGTCTCCGCGCGCACGTTCCCCAAGCTGAAGACCTTGTCCAACGAGTCGGACATTCTTGCTCAACGAGTGGCGCTCGGGACCGGTGATGCCCAGCCGCTCACCTCGCTGACCAACACCGGATCCATCATCTCTTCGGGATACCTGGGTCTGTCGGCCACAACTCTCCATCAGTCCGGTCGTATCGAAGCGGGCAACGTGGTCGACCTGAAAGCCGACTCGGCGGTGCTCGCGGGTACCAACAGCATCAGGGCCGGTGGCGGACTCAACATCGTGGCCAAGACCCTGGAAGCCACGTCAGGCGGTGCGATCAGCACGCCCAACCTCATCACCCTCAACGTGAGCGACCGGTTCATCGCCCCGGCTGGCAAAGTTCTGGCGCTGGCTGCGGCAGGTGTGACGCTCTCCGGCAATGCCCCTTCCAATGACCTGAGTGGTCTGAGCATCTCGGTCAGTGCCGGCCGCTTCCAGACAGCCTTTGTGGACTGGCCTGGATTGGATCGGGGTACCGAGGCCGCCGGTTTCGTGAACAATTCCGCCATCGGAGCGTTGGTGCTCACCCTTGGAGAATACGGTCGGGCCGATATCCGGGCGTCCGGATCGGGTGATCGGGCCTTGTACACCAAGCGTCTCGAGTTGAATGGCGACTTCAGCCAATACATCAACGTCACCAACAAGACCTTCGACGCCGCGGGCCTTGCCTCGGCGCTGCACATCGACGGCAACACCCGCCTCTACTACAGCATCGTCTCCGTCAATGGTCTCGAGCTCTCCGGCCCGGTCTTGGACGGCGCTCTTGGCGGTCGCCTGCGGTTGGTTCGGATCGCCGGTTCAAATGGCGGCCCCATCACGCTCGACGTCGGCAACGGCTATGTGGTCGAAGCCGCTTGGGACACCCGCTACTCCGTATCGTTGGACTCGGATGGCGATGGCGTGGTCAATGCCATCGATGCCACTCCGTTCTCGGGGGCCGTGGTGACCTCCAAGGCCGTGGACATCCAGGGCAAGCCCTACCTCGAGATCTCCTGGGAAGCGGCTGCCAATACGGAGTACCAAATCCTGGCTCAGGAACCCGTCGTGGGAACCGCGTGGACCGGATTGAGCCGCATGGCCAATACCTCCGCTTCACCCAAGGTTCTGAAGTTCTACGAAGCCCTCGACCAAGGGACCGGAGCCAAGGCTTATCGGATTCTCTACAAGCCCTGAACTGAAGCAGGCATACCCAACGGGATCCGATCCGACCCGGATCGGACCGGGCAAAGGGCGTAGGAGGACTCAACCACTCCCACGCCCTTTTTGTCTCCACCAGTCCAACGAGATGATCACACTGGGAATCACAGGCGGGATCGGGGCTGGCAAATCGGCGATGGCCGGTTTTCTGGCCGACGAGGGTATCCCAGTGTTGGATACAGACCAGGTGGCCCGTGATCTGGTGGAACCAGGCCGTCCTGCGTTGGCCGCGATCGTGGAAGCTTTCGGCCCTGCGGTCCTGGACGCGCGGGGAGCCCTCGACCGGGGCGCCCTGGGACGTCGGGTATTCCACGACACCGCCGCCCGGGCCACGCTGGAGGCCTTGCTCCATCCCCGGATTGAAGCGACTTGGACCGGGTGGCTTCTGGAGGCGCCTCAACAGCAGGCGCCCCTGTGCGCCGTAGTCATCCCCCTGCTCTACGAAAAGGGATACGCCGATCGTTTCGGGTCGGTCGTGGCCGTGGCGTGCTCGGCCGCCACCCAGCATCAGCGCCTCCGCCAGCGGGATTGGTCCGACGAATCCATTCAAGGGCGTTTGGCGGCCCAATGGTCCATGGCTGAAAAGCTGCAGCGGGCTGACTTCGGCCTCTGGAGCGAAGGTTGCCTGGAGGTGTTGCACGACCAGATCCGCTGCGTGCTCCGGTCTCTACGCCCCGCCTGAGCGGTTCCAACAGCTCATGGCGTTGGACTAGCTCCGCGGGATCGGGCGCTGCGCTCGCAGGGAACCTCGGGGAAGCATCGGCTTTCGCGCGAGGCGCGAGGGGTTGGGGTGATCGCCTCCAGTGCTCGTCTCCGGCCCGACCCCGCTCCGCTTCGGGTTGGGTGCATCGGCCTAGTTCATCGGTTCATTGCCCGTTGAAAACCCGCCACGAAGCCTGCCGAGGTCGAGCAGGGCTGCCGGCACCCCCCAGTGATACTCCGACTGAATTCGGATTATTTGCTGCCGGGCTTGGTGGCCGGAGTTGCGGCCAGATCCGGAGGCAGTTTCTGGGGGTCAAAAGTTTCCACCTCGAGCCGAATCAATGGGATGAGGGGCACACCCAGATCGAGGGTGCCGTCGGACCGATCCACCACCATCGCCACGCCGACCACAAGGCCCTGAAGCCCTTGGACGATCCGCACCGTTTCCAAGGCCCGACCGCCTTGGGTGACCACATCTTCGACCACCAGGCAGCGTTCGCCGGGTTGGATCTTGAACCCGCGCCGCAGCACCAGCGCGCCGTTCTCTTTCTCGGCGAAGATGAACCGGCACCGGAGTTGTCGGGCCACCTCTTGTCCGATCACCAAGCCCCCCATGGCGGGAGCGATCACGGTCTCGATGCCGAGCGACTGCACCTTGGCCGCCAAGGCCGCACCAAAACGCTCCACCAGCGGCATCTGCTGCAAGGCCAGCGCGCATTGGAAGAACTGGCGGCTGTGGAGGCCGCTGCGGAGGATGAAGTGCCCGTCGAGCAGGGCTCCGGTCTGGCGGAACAGGGAGAGTGCTTCCTCGTTGGTCATTGATGATGAGAATGACCGGATTGCGGATTCGGAACGAGGGGAAATCGACGGACCGCGCCTACTCGGTCTCTGAAACCGGATCTGTCGGCTCGCATCGAACCGCCCACCGGGATCTCCGATACCGATCGGCGGTTCACGGTTCGCGGGAGGCCGACGGACACAGCTCCCGGATCTCGCAGGCTGCGCAATCCGGCGACCGGGCTCCGCACCGTCGTCGGCCATGCCAGATGAGCCAATGGCTGAAGAGGGTCCATTCCGGCTGGGAGACCCATCGGATCAGATCCTGTTCGATCTTTTCGGGTTGAGTGTGCGCGCTGAGCCGCAGTCGCTGGGAAAGACGGGCCACATGGGTGTCGACGACGATGCCCGCCTCGAT
>JAIXXC010000211.1 GCA_027490985.1 Verrucomicrobiales bacterium | reverse complement strand
GCGTCGGCCAGCGGATTGGTGGTTTGGAAAGACTGGGTCCAATCGAGCACCGCGGTGCCGGAGGAGACGCGGTTGAGGCGGAACACGAGGTTCACGCCGATGAGCTTCACCACATCCACGCCCTGCAACTGCGCCTTGCCCAGAGCCCCCTCGAGGCCGGTGTACTTCCGCGCGGTTCCCAGGGTCTGGTAGGTTTGACCATCGGCAGCGGCCTCGCGAGCGGTGAAGATACCGAGATCGAGCGAACCGCCACTGACACTGAATCCGACCGCCTTGGAGTCGTTGCTCGCCGGCAAGGCCACCTTGCCGAAGTCGACGCTGTTCGAATCCTCGTTCAGTGAAGCTCCACTCCCGATGAACAACGAGGCACCCGAGATGTTCACCGCCAGGAGCGAGCCCCGCAACCGGGCGGTGGTTCCGTCGATCGACGGATCATCCACACCCGACACCGAAGTGAGGCTGAGATTGATGCTCGCGCTGCCGAAGACCACGTCGGCGATGCTCAGACCCACGCTGCCACCGATACGGAATGTCGGATCCGTGGCCTTCAGCACCACTCCGGCCGAGGAGACCGACGACTGGGTCCAATCGAGGACCCCGCCCTGCTCCACCGAGGTCTTGTTCAACTGGAACACCAGATTCGTGCTGATGAGCTTCACCACATCGACGCCCTGCATCTGGGCCTTGCCCAAGCTGGCCTGCAGACCAGTGTACTTGCGCACGGTGGTCAGCGCCCCATAGGCGTTGCCCGTGAGTTCGGCCTGGGCGGTGAAGATGCCCAGCGACAGGTCGCCCCCACTCACGCTGAAGCCCACCGCCACCGGATCGTTGCTGGCGGGCAAGGTCGCGGTTCCGAACGCGGCACTGGTTTCATCCACATTGAGGGTGGCGCCGCTTCCGATGAAGAGCTGGGCCTCATTGATCTCGAACGCCAGCAAATCGCCCCGAAGCGTCTTCACCACGCCGTTGTCGGTGACGGTGACACCGCTCACCGTGCTCCGGCTCACGTTCAAGGTGGCATTGCCCAGGACCACATCGGCGATGCTCAGTCCAATGGATCCGCCAATGCGGAACTCCGGATCGGTCGGGCTCAGCCCGACCTTGCTGCCCGTGAGCAGCGGCTGCGTCCAATCCAAGACCGCCCCACCCACCGAGGCCGAGTTCAACTGAAGCACCAGGCCGGTACCGATCACCTTTACCGCGTCGACGCCCTGCAACTGGGCCTTGCCCAAGCTGCCCGCGAGGCCGGTGTACTTGCGGATGGGCGCCAGAGTGGTCCCCAATGCGGTGTACGTCGTTCCATTGGCCGAGGCTTCCCGGGCGGTGAACACCCCGAGATTGAAGGTTCCCCCCGTCACGCTGAAGCCCACCGCATTGGCGTCGTTGCTCGCCGGCAATGACACCGCTCCTGAAGCCGCGTCGAACGTGGCGCCCGTACCGATGAACAACGTGGCCCCGGTCACCGCCACCGAGAGCAGTTCGCCCTTCAGAACCGCGGCCGAATCCTCGAGGGTCGGATCGTCCACGCCGGTCAGCACCGAGCGGCTCACGCTCACCGTGGCCCGACCGAACACCACATCCGCGATGCTCAGGCCGACCGACCCGCCGATCTGGAAGGTCGGGTCCGTCGGTCCCAAATCAACACTGGCGCTGGCCAGCACGTTGGTCGTGACAGCCGTCTGCTTCCAATCCAACACCGCGGCACCACTCACGCTCGTCTGATTCAACTTCAGGTAAAGCGAGGTGCCGGTGAGCTTGAAGGCGTCGACACCCTGCAGGCGGGCCGTTCCGAGAGCGCCCTCCAAGCCGGTGTATTTGCGGGGCGTGAGCAACGTGCTGTACGAGGTGCCGCCGTTGATGGAACGACTGCGAGCCGTGAACACACCCAGATCCAATGAACCGCCCGTGACACTGAATCCCACCGCAGACGTGTCGGTGGGTTGGGGCAGGCTCAACGTCCCATTGGTGGTGTTCAAGGAGGCCCCCGTGCCGATGAAGAGCGTCGCATTGGTGATGGCGATGCCCAGCAATTCACCCTGCAGCAACTCCGTCGAACCGGTGGAGGTGCGATAATTCACCCCGCTGACCTGGGTCCGACGCACATCCACCGTCGCTTGACCAAAGACCAAGTCGGCGATGCTCAGCGCCACCGTGCCGCCAATCTGGAAGGTCGGATCATTCGGGCCCAGTGCCACGTTGGCGCTGAGCAACGGCGTCTGCGTCCAATTCAACACCGCTCCATTGGTCACCGAGGTGCGGTTGAGTTTCAGGTAGAGACCGGTTCCGATGAGCTTCACGGCATCCACCCCCTGCAGCTGGGCCGCACCGAGGTCGCCTTCGAAGCCGGTGAACTTCTTCGCCACGGTCAATCCGGTTTCATTCGTGCCGTCGGTGGACTCCCTGGAGGCTGTGAAGACCGCCAGGTCCAGAGCGCCGTTCTCCACCCGGAAGCCCACGGCCGAAGGGTCATTGACGGGCGGCAACGTGACCCGGCCATAGGTCGCACTGGTCGAAACCACATCCAGCGAGGCGCCGGTCCCGATGAACAAGGTGGCAGCCGAGATATTCAGCCCCAGCAGCTCACCCGACAGGCGCTTGGTGGCGGCATCCGGATCGACCACTCCGCTGACCGTCCGACGGGTCATGTTCAGAGTAGCGTTGCCGAACACCACATCGGCCACCCGGAAACCCACACTGCCACCGATGCGGAAGGTCGGATCGGTCGGTCCCAGACTGATGTTCGCCGAAGCCACCGGGTCCTGATCCCAATTCAAGACACGGCCGTTGGTGACCGAGGTGGAATTCAACTGGAACACCAGATTGCGGGCGATGAGCGTGAAGGCGCTGACGCCCATCAACTGAGCCTGGCCCAACTCGCTCTGCAAGCCGGTGTACTTGGTCACCGGCACGGTCTGATAAGTGGCACTGGCCGAGGTGGCCCGCTGGCGTGCGGTGAAAATGCCGAGATTCATCGAAGCATCGGCGATGCGGAACCCGACCGCCGTCGCATCATTGGTGGCCGGCAACGTCACCTTGCCAAAGTCAGCACTCGTCGGAACCAGGTCGATGCTGGCACCGGTTCCGAGGAACAGGTTGGCCTCGGAGATCGACACCACCATCAAGTCGCCCGCCAACACCTGAGTGCCCGTGTCGTCCGGATCATCGACACCCGTCACGGCCGTGCGGCTGACATTGATCACGGCATCACCGAAGACCACATC
>JAIXXC010000087.1 GCA_027490985.1 Verrucomicrobiales bacterium | reverse complement strand
TTGATGGGCTACGGCCTCGTCTCGGGCATCAACGGTGATGGCGACAAGAATCCCAACTACACCCAACAGGCGATCGCCAACCTCATGCAGCGCTTCGGTCTGGTTGTGAGGACGCCCCTGGTGACATCGAAGAACGTCGCCGCCGTCATCGTCACCGCCGAAATACCCCCATTCGCCAAGTCCGGCTCCAAGATCGACGTGTTGATCAGCGCCATGGGCGATGCCAAGACCCTTCAGGGCGGCGTGCTCATCCAAACCCCCTTGATCGGCTCCGACGGCAAGGTCTACGCGGTGGCCCAGGGCCCCATCAGCATCGGCGGATTCTCCGCCGGGGGCGGCGGCAGCTCGGTGACCAAGAACCACCCCACCAGCGGCCAGATCGTCGGGGGCGGCATGGTCGAGAAGCTGATCCCGGTGACCCTGCTGCAGGAGAACACCATGCAGCTCATCCTCAATGAGCCCGACTTCACCATGGCGGCGCGGACCGCCGAAGTGATCAACCGGAAGTATCCCGATTCGACCCGGGCCGTGGACGGAGGAACCCTGATGGTCGAACTGCCCGACCAGTACCAGTCGCTGCCCATCGAGTTCATCGCCCAGGTGCAGGCCTTGGAGGTGGCGATGGACGTGCCCGCCCGTGTCATCCTCAATGAGCGCACCGGAACGATCGTCGCCACCTCGCGCGTCCGGGTGTCCAGCTGCGCCATCGCCCACGGCAGCCTGATCGTCTCGATCGCCCAGTCGGGAACCGTCTCGCAACCCAACCCGCTGGCCCCCAATGGCCAGACCGTGGTGGTGCCCAACACCGACGTGAACGTCACCGAGGCCAAGGGAGGCCTGATCCCCTTCGCCGAGATGCCCACGGTCGAGAAGGTCGCCGCGGCCCTGAACTCCATCGGAGCCAGTCCGCGCGACATCGTGGCCATTTTCCAATCCCTCAAACAGGCCGGCGCCCTGCAGGCGGAACTTCAGGTCCGATAAGCTCCCCCTCCCGATGACCACCACCCTCCTGAGCAACGTCGACCCGAACGCGTTGTCGCGGCTGGCCAAGACGGGCACGCCGCGTCAACGGGCCGATCAGGTGGTGGGGCAATTCGAGGGGATCCTCGTCCGTGAGATCCTCAAGTCGGCCAAGCCGCCAAGCATCCTGCCGGCCAAGGGAGGCGAGGCCAAACTCGTCGGCGAAGTCTATGGCGACATGGCCAACGACCTGTTCGCCAACCAGATCAGCCAGTCGGGACAACTGGGGATGCGGGCCGCCCTCTCCCGACAACTGGCTCTCCAGATCGGTGCCGAAGCGCCCGCCCCCAACGCCGCCAAGCCTCCTCAGCCCTGACCATGGATCCTCAAGCCTGGTACGACAGCCTTGCCGCGGAGGTCTCCTGTGCTGAACGACTGATGGCACTGACGGACCAGCAGCAGGGACTGTTGATCCAGAGGAACTTCGGCGCTCTGACCGACAATCTGAGCGCTCAACGGGTCGCGGTCGAAGAACTCTTCGTGCTGAGCCGCCGGCGGAGCGAGGCCCAACGCCAGTTGGCCGCCCAATGCCACCTGCCCCCTCCAGGGAAGCGGCTCGACATCTACCCCTTCCTGCATCCCGACCAGGCACGGACCCTCGAGGAGGTCGTGACCCATTTGCAGCGCTCGATGGATTCGTGCCAACGGGCCTTCCGACAAAACCAGCTTCTCCTGGGGCGATCCATCGAGTTGGCCCAACAGGTGCTGCAACGGTCCGGTGTGGTATCGACCGGCCGCACTTACGGGGCCAAGGGCAAGGAGCGCGCATTCGCGACGGCCAATCCGGTGTCCCGATGGCAGGCGGTCGTGTGATGGAGAACCATGGGCGGACTACTCAACACTCTCGAAATCGCCTCCTCATCGCTGCTGGCCTCGCGGGCCGGGATCGAAACGGCGGGCGTCAACATTTCGAATGTCAACAACCCGGGATACGCCCGCCAACGGGTCATCGTCGAGCCGAGGCGCGATCCGACCGGGGCGGGCACCGGCGTGGAGGTGGTGGGGGTCAAGTCCCTGCGGGATGACATTCTGGATGAGCAACTCATCCGGGAATCGAGCAACACGGAGTATCTCAAGAACTTCCAGCGCACCTTGCAGATCGGTCAGGTGCTGCTGGGCCAGCAGATCGACCGCCAGAGTGCCACCCCCGAAGCCGATGCCGCGGCCCGGGATCTCGGCGGTCAAATGGCTCTGGCCAGCGGATTCTCGGAGTTCTACAACGCCCTCCAGGCGGTGACCGTGTCCCCGGGATCCACTCCCGACCGTCAGGTGCTCCTCCTCAAAGCCGGTCAACTGACCGACAAGTTCAATTCGGTGGAGGAACGATTCACCACCCTGCGCTCCGACCTGAACAAAGACCTCACCAACCGGATCAAGGATGCGAACAACCTGATCCAGCTCACCTCCCGAGCGGCCATGGACAACACGGTCGCCAGTTCCAGCGGCGGCGGCATCGCCAAAGACACGCTGCAAATGCGCCTGGAGGAATTGGGGGGCTACTCTTCGATCCAGATCCAATACGACGACCTGGAGCGGATCACCGTGTCCATCAATGGGGTCAATGTGATCACCGACAACCTGGTCAGCGGCGTTGTCGAAGGAAAACTCGACGAGGCCGGAGGCCTGCAGGTGTCGGTCAGGAACACCGACTCGGACAGCACGGCGAAGCTGACCGGACAGGGGTCCATCCAGGGATTGGTGGATGCCCGCGACACCATCCTCGAGGATCTCCGCAAAGACATCAACCTGATGGCGAGCAACCTCATCGAGGGCATGAACGCCGTCCACAAGCTCGGCAAGAATCTGGATGGCACCGGCGGGCTGGACTTCTTCTCCGGGTCCGACGCCTCCGACATCGCCGTCAATTCGGAGCTGCTGGCCGATGTGCGCAAGATCCAGTTGAGTGCCGACACCGACAAGGGCGACAACACCATCGCCGTGAACCTCGTGAAGTGGCTCGATGCACCCCAGGATTCGCTCGGAAAACTCACGGTCTCACAGCACTACAACGAGGCCGTGGCGACCTACGGACAGGAGTTGGCCAATATCAACAATCGCCTGGCCGACCAGGAGGTCATCAGCCACACGCTGACCCAACAACGGGCGGCGGTCTCGGGCGTCTCGCTCGACGAAGAGATGTCCTCGCTGATCCAATTCCAAAGAGCCTATCAATCCTCGGCGAAACTCATCTCCACGGTGAACGAGTTGTTCCAGACAATCCTGGCGATGTGACCCGACCATGGATATCACCCCACAACACATCTGGATCCTGGCCTCACTGGGCGGCGGTGTCGGTTTCCTCGGCGTGGGCATCGCGATGCGGTCGTTCCTGGCGTCCCGTCTTCTGCCTCCCGCTGCACCCGTGGCCAAGCCGGCCGTGAAAGAGGCGGCGCCCATGCCGATTGCAGCCCCGTCCCCGGAACAAAGCCGACTCGAGGGACGCAACCAGATCCTGGAAAGCAGTCACTGGATCCTGCAGCAGGAGATGCTCGATCTGAGATCCAAGATGGCCGATCAGGTGGCCCAGGTGGCCCGCGAAACCGCGCTGCGGGTTCATCTCGAGGTGGCCTTGGGCAAATCGCATCAGGAATGCGATCAACTCCGGGCCCAGATCGATGCGGCCCGACAGAACCACGCGGAACTGACGCTTCAGAAGGCCTTGTTGGACACCGAGATCGCCGATCTGAAGCTCCGATTGGAGAAGGCGCTCCAGGCGGTGCCTCCCCCGGTCGCGCCTCCCCCCACCGTGCCTCCCCAGGCCGCCGGGCCCGAACAGGTCCCGACCCTGCCTGCCCCACCGGTTCGCCTGCCGGCGATCCTGACGCATCCGCGCAACGGGATTCTGTCGGCCGAGGAAGGGTTTCCGGCCGCCGAACCCACGGTGGTGCCGGTGCGAACGAAAGCCTGGAGCCTCGAATTGCAGAATTTCCGGCGGAGAACGGCCGAAAAACCCGTCAAACGCGGCAAATCGCCCCCCCGCTCCAAGTCCGGTTCAAAGTCCTGACGCCCGGCTTTGACATCCGATGGCGACCGCTCGCAGTCTGGGTCGATGTCGTTCGCATTCCGCTTCCTCGGCACCGGCACCTCGCAAGGGGTTCCCATCATTGGAAAGGAGTATCCCGAGGCCTTCTTGGCCAATCCGCGGAACCATCGGTTGCGGGCCTCGATCTACATCGAGACCCCCGTGGTGCGGGTGGTGATCGACACCACTCCCGACTTCCGGACCCAGATGCTCCGTGAACGCCTGGGCTACCTCGATGCGGTTCTCATCACCCACGCCCATGCCGACCACATCATGGGCATGGACGATTGCCGCCGCGTCTGCGATCTGCGCGAAGGCCCCCTGCCCGTCTACGCCACCGAAGAGACCTTCCGATCACTGCGCCGGGTCTACGACTACGCCTTCGGCGGGCATCCCATTCCCTTCAGCTATTTCCGACCCTCGCCCCAGGTGATCGACGGCCCCTTCGAACTGGGCGACCTGAAGGTCACGCCATTCCAATTGCCGCACGGGCGCATCACCACCACGGGCCTGGTCTTCGAGCAGGGCGGTGTCAAACGGTTGGCCTACTTCAGCGACTGCAAAGAGGTCGTTCCGGCTGCTGTCGCCTTCGCTCAAGGAGTGCAGGTGGCGGTGCTGGATGCGCTGCGTCCCGAACCCCACCCCACCCACATGTGCCTGGACGAAGCGCTCACCACGGCGCGGCGCATCGGAGCCGACCAGACCTACCTCACCCACCTGACCCATCACTACGACCACGACCGGGATCAGGCCGAAATGCCCCCCGGAGTGGCGCTGGCTTGGGATGGCCTGCGGGTGCGGCTCGATTGACCTTTCCCAGAACGCCATGGAATCCCCAACGGCCACTCCCGGCGAACCCACCCGCCAACACCGGCTCGCGGCGCGCATGACCTGGACCTATCGCACCGCCTGGTGGCTGGCACGTCTGTCCGCGCGGTGGATCTATCGCACCCGGATCGAGCACGTGGAGCACATCCCGGCGGTGGGCCCGGTGATCCTCGCCTCCAACCACGCCAGCCTGGCCGACCCACCGCTCATCGGAGGCTCGGTTCCCCGGGCGGTGAACTTCCTGGCGCGCGACACCCTCTTCGACATTCCGCTGCTGGGTTGGTACATCCGCAAACTCAACGCCGTGCCCGTCAACCGCGAAGGCGGAGGCGGTGCCGGACTCAAGGCCATCCTCGACCGGCTGCAGGGCGGCGCGGCCATCCTGCTCTTCCCCGAAGGCACGAGAACCCACGACGGTCGCTTGCGCCCCGCCCGTTCGGGCATCGGCCTGACGGTCATCAAATCGGGGGCTCCCGTGGTGCCCATCCGTCTGCACGGCACCTTCGAAGCGTGGGGCCGTCACCAACGGCTGCCGGGGCGTGGTCGCTTTCGCGTGGTGGTGGGCGAGCCCCTCCAGTTCGAGGCCCTGAGGGCCGAGGCCCGCACCTGCGACAAGGAACGCCTCAAGGCGATCTATCAGGAAGTGGCCGACACGATCATGGCGAAGATCGCCGAGTTGTGAGTCGCCGCTCGGGTGCCCGAGGCCCGCGCCCGAAAAACGCCTCGCGAAGAGGCACGAGCTGCTTCAGCCCTTCACCTGGTCGAGAGCCCAATTCACCTCGGCATCCGGAACGCGCTGTCCCCAGATGGCTTTGCCGATCTGCTCGGCGAGCACGAAGTGGATCTCACCGGCGCTGACCTTCTTGTCGAGCCGCATGGCCGAGAAGAGCTTGTCGCGCTTGTCTCCGGGCAGCTTGAGCACCGTCGGCAGGCCCAACCGCTCGAACAAGGCCTGGATCCGCTGGACATCGGCGGCCGGCAACCCGCAACGGCGGGCCGAAAGGTGCGCCGCAGCCACCTGCCCGATGCTGATGGCCTCGCCGTGCAGGAACTTGCCGTACCCGGAGGAATTCTCGATGGCGTGACCGATGGTGTGACCGAAATTGAGGGTGGCCCTCAAGCCCGTCTCGGTCTCGTCCTGGCAGACGATCTCGGCCTTGATGGCGCAGCAGCGGGCGATGATCGCCGAAAGGATGGAAGGCTGCTTCTCCAGCAGGCCATCCAACTGCTTCTCCAACCGTTGGAACAAGTTGGCGTCGTGGATGACGCCATATTTGACGATCTCCGAGATGCCCGAGCGCAGTTCCCGGTCCGGGAGCGTGTTGAGCGTGTCCAGATCGCACAGGACCAAACGTGGTTGATGGAAGGCGCCGACAAGATTCTTGCCGGCCTTCAGGTTGACCCCGACCTTGCCCCCGACCGAGCTGTCGACCTGGGCCAGCAACGAGGTGGGCACCTGCACGAACGCAATGCCCCGCAGGTAGGTCGCCGCCACGAACCCGGCCAGATCGCCCACCACCCCACCGCCGAGCGCCACGATGAAGCTCTTGCGCTCGATCCGATGGGCGGCCAGTTGGTCGTAGCACTTCTGGACGGTGGCCAGGGTCTTGGCCGACTCCCCGGCGTCGACCGTGATGAGCATCGGCGTGAATCCGGCGACCTTCAGCGACTTGATGGCCGCCTCGCCATAGTGCTTGCCCACGTTGGAGTCGGTGATCACCGCGCACCGCGTCCCGATCTTCAGGCGACGGCAACGCTCCCCCAGCGTCGCGATGAGGCGGGTACCGACTTGGATTTCGTAGGAACGGTTCCCCAGCGGAACCTGGACAGTAGGCATGGGGGTCGAGAGTGGACCCATTCGGCCCACAAAAGCAAGACGGTCAGCGAGTCATCGGAGCGCAGCCCCCTTACCGGGCCCTCGCGGCGGCC
>JAIXXC010000123.1 GCA_027490985.1 Verrucomicrobiales bacterium | reverse complement strand
CTGGGTGGCGGTGGCGGTACGGCCATTTGCACGTCGGCCATGCGCGCGCTGCCCGTGGGTTTTCCGAAGCTCATGGTGTCGACGCTGGCCAGCGGCAACACCGCTCCGTATGTGGGTGTGAAGGACATCGTGATGATGCCCAGCGTGGTGGATGTGGCGGGCATCAACCGGTTGTCGCGCGTGATCCTGGCCCAGGCGGCCGGGGCCATTTGCGGCATGGTGTCGGCGCGTCCGCCCGAGGCCGTGCTCAAGCCGGTGATCGTGGCCTCGCAGTTCGGCAACACCACGGCCTGCGTGACCCGCGCCCGCGAGATCCTCGAGGCTGCCGGCTACGAGGTGATGATCTTCGCGGCCACCGGCACGGGCGGCCGCACGCTGGAATCACTGGTGGAGAGCGGGCTGGTCTCCGGTGTGTTGGACATCACCACCACCGAATGGGCCGATGAACTCGTGGGCGGCGTCTTGAATGCCGGCCCCACACGCTGCGAAGCCGCCGCCCGTGCGGGGGTTCCGGCCATCGTCACACCCGGATGCCTCGACATGGTCAACTTCGGTGAACCCGCCACGGTGCCGGCCCGGTTCGCGGGGCGTCGGTTCTACCATCACAATGCCCAGGTGACGCTCATGCGCACCAATCCCGAGGAATGCGCCCAATTGGGCCGGATTCTCGCGGAGAAGTGCAACTTGTCGAAGGGACCCATCCGGGTGTTGATCCCGCTGCGGGGCATCAGCGTCATCAGTGCTCCGGGGCAGCCCTTCCATTGGCCCGAGGCCGATGCGGCGCTCTTCGAGGCCTGGAAGTCGAACTTGCGCCAGGACATCCCGGTCACCGAGTACGACGGCAACATCAACGATCCGGAGTTCGCCCGCCTGTGCGCCGAGGCGCTCTTGGAGCTGGTGCGCCGGTGATCGCCGCCCAGCAGCCCTGAACCCGACACCCATTTCATGACGATCGTCTTCGATTCCCGTTGCACCGGATACCACCAGCCCGGTCACCCCGAGAAGCCCAACCGTGTGGCCCGGACCGTCGATCTGCTGCGCCTGCAGAAGTCGATCACGCTGCAATGGGCCGAGCCTGCCGAGGTCTCCGAGGCACTGCTGTTGCGGGGACATACGCCCGAACACCTCGCCCGATTGAAGGTCGAGGCCGCCTTCGATGCCGACACACCGTGGCACCCGGGCATCGAGGAGCATGCCCGCCGCTCGGTCGGTGCGGCGGTCCGGGCCATGGAACTGGCGGTCGCCGGCGAGCCGGCCTTCGCGCTGATGCGGCCGCCCGGGCACCACGCCGAACGCGATCGGGCCATGGGGTTCTGCTACTACTCGTCGATGGCGCTGGCGGCGCTCGAGGCCCAGGCTCGAGGGTCGGGTCCGGTGGCGGTGTTCGACTTCGATGTCCACCACGGCAATGGCACGGAAGACGTCCTCAAGAATCGGGAAGGCGTGGTCTTCGCCTCGGTGCATCAGGGGGATACTTATCCCGGCACGGGGCAGGGGGATGTGGGTTCCAATTGCTTCAATCATCCGCTGCCGGGCGGGACTTCCCGGGTGGCGTGGCGGCGGACTCTGGAGACGGCCTGGCAGCGGCTCCTGGCCACCAAGCCGCGGTTGATCGGCATCTCCGCCGGTTTCGATGCCTACACCAAGGACCCGCTGGCCAACGGCACCCTGGAACGCGAGGATTTCCAGATGTTGGGCCAATGGGCGCGGGCTTCGGGCATCCCTGTCTTTGCGGTTCTGGAGGGCGGCTACAGCCTCGACCTGCCCGACCTGGTGCTGCATTTCCTGCTCGGCTGGGAAGGGAAGTGACCCATGGAACTCGATCCGGACCAACTGAATACCCGGACGATGTACGAGTGGATGATCCACTCGATCTTGCCGCGCCCCATCGCCTGGGTGAGTACGGTCTCGGTCTCGGGAGTCGCCAACCTGGCGCCGTTCAGTTTCTTCCAGGGGGTCTGCGCGCGGCCGCCGACGTTGCTGTTCTGTCCGGTGAACCACCGGGACGGTTCCCCCAAAGACACCTTGCGGAACATCGAAGCCACCGGGGAGTTCGTGGTGAACACGGTGTCGGCGGCCGATGCCGAGGTCATGAATGCGACTTCCGCGATGTTGGGTTTCGAGGAAAGCGAGTTCGAGCGGTTCGGGGTCGCCGCGGCTCCGTCGGCGGTGGTGCGCGCACCCCGGGTGGCCAGTGCGTCGGTGGCCTTCGAGTGCCGGTTGGACCGCATCCTCCGTGTCAGCGAAGGCCCGGCCGGCGGCAACCTTGTGCTGGGACGAATTGTGAGGATGCACGTGGCCGACGGCGTGATTGGGCCCGGCGGGTATCCGGATCCGGATCGGCTGGATCTCGTGGGCCGCATGGGTGGCACCGACTACCTGCGAACCCGGGATCGTTTCTCGCTCGATCGCCCGGCCTGATTCCAAAGGGGCCTCTCCGGGGAGGATGCCCTGTCGGCCGAGGCAGCCCTGCGGTCCGATGACCTGCGGATCCGGAGCCCGAATAGCCGCGGTTCATCGGGGGTATCCACTTTCAAAGTGTCCCGCTGCGAAAGTCCCGCTACGCTCAGGCGGTGAACGATTCTTTTGCCCGGCAGCGGGAGATGGTGCGGCAGTACCCCGAGAACGAGTTGGCGCGGTTCAGTCT
>JAIXXC010000248.1 GCA_027490985.1 Verrucomicrobiales bacterium | reverse complement strand
TCGGATTGGGAGACGATGGAAGCGGCGGCCCGCCAGTTGGCGGCCCTGGGTGTGCCGTACGAGGCCTCGGTCGTGAGCGCCCATCGCACGCCGGACCTCCTGTTCGAATACGCCGCGGCGGCTGCGGGGCGGGGGCTCGAGGTGATCATCGCCGGCGCGGGCGGGGCGGCCCACCTGCCGGGTATGTGCGCCAGCAAGACGGCGTTGCCCGTGCTGGGCGTGCCGGTGCAGTCCAAGGCGCTCAACGGCATGGATTCCCTCCTGAGCATCGTGCAGATGCCCGGGGGCGTGCCGGTCGGCACGATGGCCATCGGCAAGGCGGGTGCCATCAACGCGGCCCTGCTGGCCACGGCCATCCTGGGCAACAAACACCCGCAGTTCCGGGTCGCCTATGAGCGGTTTCGGGCCGATCAGACCCAGGCGGTGTTGCAGAATCGCATCCCGGGAAATGCTGCTGCGCACTGAGGGTGGGCGCGGTTTTTTCTGCGAAACCTCCAACAGGCCACTTGCCGCACGGGTGCGGTCCCCGCTTTCATCGGTCCGGATGAAACGTCGCCAATTCCTGAGCTTCTTGCCGCTGGCCGCCGGAGCGATCTCGTGGGGCTGCCGCCGCAAGTTGCGGCCGGAACTCATCAAGATCGAGGATTTCGAGGACCGGAAGGGCGGGTGGCGGGTGATCAAGGTGGCCTGTGTGGGCGACAGCATCACTTATGGAGCGGGGGTCGAGGAGCGCGAGAAGAACAACTACCCCAAGCAATTGGGTGAGCTCTTGGGCAACCGCTTCGAGGTGCGCAATTTCGGCCGGAGCGGTGCCACCCTGAGCCGGGTCGGAGACCTTCCGTACGCCACCACCGACGAGTTCAAGGCGGCGTTGGCCTGGCAGCCCGACATGGTGATCCTCAAGCTCGGGACCAACGACACCAAGCCTCAGAACTGGAAGAATCAGGCCTTCTTCGAGCAGGAGGCCCGCTGGTTGATCGATCAGTTTCGCGACCTCAAGTCCAAGCCCCAGGTTTGGGCCTGCCTGCCGGTTCCCGTGTATTCCGACACCTGGGGCATCACTGGCCACATTCTGGACGACGGAGTGATCCCGGCCCTCATGGAGGTGACCACCGACAAGAAGGTGCCCGTCATCGACCTGAACGATGCCCTGACCGGCTATCCCGAGATGTTCCCCGACAAGATCCACCCGAATGCCGCCGGAGCGACCCTGATGGCCCGGACGATCTTCCAGGCGATCCGCCCTTGAAGGCTGCCCGGAGCAGGGCGTGACGGATTCGCCTCGGTTGGCCGAAATCCCTTTTGCCACCCGGATCGGTCGGTCCCTAGAGTGAGGGTCATGTCGAGACCGGCCTTGGGACGCGGATTGGGAGCGCTGATGGGTGGGGGAATCAAGTCCCCCTTTGCCGCTCCGCCTCCCCCGCCCGTGCCTGCCAGTCCCTCGGGCGCCGCCGGCTCGGCCCCCGTTGCCCCTGTTGCTCCGGTTCCTGCACCGGTGGCGACGAGTCCTGCGGCGCCGCCGCCGGCCCCCCTGCCACCCGGCGCGGTCGTGAAGAAGATTTCCCGCGACCGGATCCGCCCTTCGGCCCTCCAGCCTCGCAAAGACTTCCCCCCCGAATCGTTGTCCGAACTGGCCGATTCGATCCGTGAGCAGGGCATCATCCAGCCGTTGGTGGTGCGCGTGGTGGGCGAATTCTTCGAGCTCATCGCCGGTGAGCGCCGGTGGCGTGCCGCGGGGTTGGCCGGTCTGACCGAAGTCCCGGTGATCGAACGGGTCGCCACCGATCTCGAGGTCCTCGAGTTGGCGCTCATCGAGAACCTGCAGCGGGAGAACCTCAATCCCATCGACGAGGCGCTGGGGTATCAGCAGTTGATGACCCAGTTCTCGCTGACCCAGGAACAGGTCGGCAAGAAGGTGGGCCGGGGTCGTGTGGTGGTGGCCAACGCCACACGCCTGCTCAAGCTGCCGTCGACGGTCCAGCAGGCGGTGAAAGACGGGGGGCTCTCGGTGGGGCATGCCAAGGTCATCCTCAGTGTCGAAAACGCCCAGCAGCAGGAAACGTTGGCCCGTCTGGCGATGCGGGGAGGTTGGACCGTGCGTCAGCTCGAGGCGGCGATCGCCCGAAAAGAGCCGGCTCCGACGACCCCGGTCGATCCTCGTGCAGCGGCCCCGGCTCCGGTCGATCCCCATGTGACCGATCTGGAGAACCGCATCCGCGAACGGGTGGGTCTGCGCATCGGTCTGCACTACAAGGCCGGCAAAGGGCGTCTGGAGATCCAGTTCCACAGCGATGATGAGCTGGATCGACTGCTCGATGTCCTGGGTGTCTCGGTCGATTGATCGCACTCCGGCGGTGGGGTGGCTCTCTTTCCGGCTTCACCCTGGGCGGGCAATGGCCATATTCGACGCGCCTCCGGTTTGCTCCGGATCCATTGACCATGCAGAACACGCCTGAATTCCGAGCCTCTGTCGCCTCCCGCCTGGCCGCCGCCGCGGCCCAAGTGCCGTCTCTGACCGCCTTTGTCGGTCTGGATGGGTTCGTGGACGAGATCCTCCACGTGGTGGACAAGCGCTACGACGCCGTTCG
>JAIXXC010000052.1 GCA_027490985.1 Verrucomicrobiales bacterium | reverse complement strand
CCCCAATGGCCCCAAAGGCCACGCCCAACGCGGCGACCGTGCCCACATCGACCTTCTGCGGGGCGGGCGCCGCCGCCGGAGCCACCGACTTGGTCGCCACCGCCGTGGCCGCGGCCGCGAGTTTCTGGCTGGCGGCCGCATCGGCCTCGGCCGCCCGCTTGGCGATCTGCTCCTCCACCCACCGGACGAAGCGCTTGTAGGGCTGCCAGAAGGCCTGCCGCAGGCTGATGGGGTTGGCCACGATCTTGGTGATGGTGGCGTCGTAATCGAGCCCCTTGCGGTCGTAGAAGACGCCGTTGCGCCCCACCATCAGGTTCTCGTCGTCGCCTTGGGAGAACACGGCCACCACGGTCATCTTCTGCCCGGTCGCCTTCCGGAGGCAGTCCACATAGGCCAGATAGGCTCCGGCCAGGCTGGCCATCACCGCATGCTTGGCAGGGTCGACCACGGTGATGCAGAGGTTGCACGACCGCTGGTCGAGATAGAGGGTGCCCGCCTGGAAGATCGCCGGCGATCCCCCGTCGTAGAGGTCGCGGAAATTCACGAAATTGGTGGCCAGCACGATCAGGTCCCGATGGAAGCGCACGAGCTTCTCGACCGAGGCGACGCCGGAGGCCTCCATCTCCAATTGCTTGTCCCGGGCGATGAGACCCGTGATCGCCGCCCGGACATCGCTCCGCAGGATTTCCCGCACCCGGGCGATGCCGAGCGATTCGACGCGCGCCCCGGCCTTGGCGGCCTTCCAGGTCTCGTACGGGGCCAACCGCGCCTGGACGGCGGCCCAATCCTCTTCGGTGAGCACCTCGCGCGCGCCCAACAGCGGCTCCACCGTCGCCGAGCGGAAGGCCGCGATGGCCTGGGCGTGGGCGGGGTTGAGACCGGAGACCAGCGACAACGGTTGACCCGGAACGATCCGGGACACGGGAAACCCGGAGACCTCTTGCGCCGAGAGGCTCAGGTCCTTGGCCAGGAGCGCCTTGTAGTCGTCTTCGGTGCGGTTGAGCAGCGGCGAGAGGCGGGTCTCGAAGGCGGCCAGGCGGCAGCGGCCGAAGTAGTCGTCGATCTTGGCCTTCACCGCCACCATCGCAGCCGCAGCCGCAGCCGTCGCAGGCCCCGCCGGCAGGATCTTGGCCGCATCGGCTTCTGAGGTGCTCACCCAAGCGTCGAACCGGGCCAATTCACCGAAGAACTCCTCGGCCTTCACCCCATCGACGCCCGGCTTGCCGCTCCGGTCCATCACCGATCCGACCGCCGCCATGGCCTCGCGGATCCCCTGCTGGACCGCGGCCTCGGTCGCGGACTCGGGAATGATCACCCCGTCGCCATTGAAGACCGTGTTGGCAAAGCTCTTGGATGCGGCGGCGGCATCGTCGACCGTGATGACTCCGGCCTCGGCCTTGCCCAACTGGCGCAGGATGACCCGGGCCGACCCGAGGATCTGCCGTCCCTCGGGGACCTGGTCGTTGATCGCCGCGAGGGCGACCCCGTCGCGCCCCTTCACGAGATCGTCCGCGTCCTTGAGCATCGATCCGGCCCAACGGATTGCAGCGATGAGTTCCTGCGCCCGGATGCGCCCATCTCCGTCGGAGTCGATCAGGGCCGCGGTCTTGGGATCGAACTCGATGCCCGTGGTCGGACAGGCCAGGGCCACCCAGAGCTTCTGGTCCAACTGGTCCAGGTTCATCAAGTCGGCCCCGGTCTGGAGCTTGACCTGATCGAACCCGCCGGCGCGGAAGAACTGCCAGGGATGCGGGTTCCGGGTGACGGAGGCTGGGGCGGTTTGCATGGTGGGCAACGGTCTTGGTGCAGACGGATATCAGTCGCGGCGGCTTTACGCCACCCAGGGTATCGGTCGAACCCGGTTCAGAATTCACCCCGGAATGGAAACCTCGGGCGGAGGCGGAGACTCCTTGAGCCGACGGTGCGTCTCCGGATCGGAGCGCTTGAGGATCTCGAGTCGTTCCACCGCCCCGGGGCCCCCCGCCCCGCCGGCGTGGCAGGCGTCGAGTCGGGTGTAGGGCTTGAACGATTGGGGTAATCCGATGACTCGGGCCCGCGACGGCTCCCACGGTTCCACGGGCCGCCGATCGAGGACGAGCCAGCTGTAGGGCAGGCTTCGCAGGTCCACTCCGGCACGACGCCCGAACTGGACCCACTCCCCGTCGGTGAAGGCCTCGGTCGGGGCCTTGGCGAAGAAATGGCACCAGTCGGATTCACGACCGGCGGTCTGGAGTCCACAGGCCTCGCGGTGGGGACACGGAGCCACGATGTGGAACTCCTGCCGCAACTCCTCCCGCAGCGAGATCAGGCCCCGGCTGCAGGCGTGGGTGCCCGGCTCGAGCCACAAGACACACTGGGCGGCACGCACCGCCTCCATGAGGCGAGGCAGGTCGTCGCGGTGCAACTCGTTGAGCACATGGCTGATGACCAGGGTCGTACAGGGCTCCACCCCGGTCGGGTCGGGCTCCGGTTGGAGTCCGGGGAACCGATCGCCGGCGCGCTTCGCGGCGAACTGCATGGCCAGGGCGGAGCGGTCGTGCAGGCGCACCCGGGAGAACGTCGCCGCTCCGAACGCGTCGACCACGCACCGGGAAGCCACACCGCTGCCGCAACCCCAGTCCAACAATGAGCCCGCGGGCGGCGTCCAGCCCAGGCGCTGCAACTCCGACAAGGCCGCCCCCCATTTCCAGGCGATCCGCTGGGCGTAGGTGAAATCGTAGCTGGCAAGGTCCGACAGACTGCGCCAATACGGTTCCCGAACCGGCTCGGAACGCAGGAACAGGGCCCGCAACCGGTCCAACGCCGCCCAATCGACCTCGTCCCAGGTCATGGTCACGCCTCGGGAGCGGTTGCGGCCGGCACGAGTGACAACCCCAGGCGCTCGGCCAGACGCTGACGGCTGATCCCGTGGAAGGCGGCGAACTCCACCACGGCCCGCGCACGAGTCTCGGTGTCACCCGGGGTTTTCCGGCGGACGGCCGCGATCATCAGGTTCTTGCCGGTGTGTTCGGTGGAGATGAACTCGAAGACTCGGGTGTCGTACCCGGCCCATTCCAGCAGGAGGGCGCGCAGGGCATCCGTGGCGAACTCGGCCTGTCGCTCGCGGAAGATGCCGTGGCGCAGCGAACCGGCCAACGGGGCCGGCACCGACAACTGGGGGCGAACCTCCTGATGGCAACACGGCGAGACCAGGATCAGCGGGGCTCCGGACTGGACCCCCTTGGCCAAGGCCTCGTCGGTGGCGGTGTCGCAGGCGTGGAGAGCCATCACCACCGAGGCCTCTTCCAGACGGCTGGAGGCGATGTCGCCGGCCTCGAACTTCAACCGGGTGAATCCGCAACGGCCGGCCACGGACCGCCCCTGCTCGACCAGACCCGGACGCACCTCGACGCCGATGGCCGTGACCTCTCCGGTCCGGGTTTTGGACAGGTGCTCGTAGGCCGCGAAGGTCAGATAGGCCTTGCCGCACCCCATGTCCACCAGTCGCAACGGCGCCGCCGGATCGAGCTGGGCCGCGACGAGCAACGGCTGCAGCACTTCGACAAAGCGGTTGATCTGCCGGAACTTGGCCTCCATGCCCGCCTTCACGGAGCCGTCGGCCGCGGTGACACCCAATTCACGGAGCCACGTGGTTTGAACCGGCACCGGCCGCGCCTTGGCCCGGTCGTGGGCGAGATCGGGCACTTCGGTCTCCTCGGGCTTGCCCAGCAGCATGCGGGTGGGCCGCCCTTTGCGGAAGGTGAGCTGGGCGGTGCCGGTGGTGGTCGAGAGGAAACCGTTGAGAAACTGCTGACCCAGCAGGTCGCGCAGCAGGTCGATCGCCTCGTCGTACGGGAAATTCTTGGTCACATCCCGCGTCGGGTGACGGTACACGAACGACAGCACCGGGGCGTCCTTCAGGCGGACCGGCCGGATGAACACATTGCGGATGCCATCGGGCTGGATCGATGCGCCGAGGTTCAGCCGGACGAGGGTACCGTCTTGGGCGCTCTGGCGCACGCGGTCCAGGAAATCGTCGACCGTGTTGGAACTCATCGGCGCAAGCTCTACCCGATCGCGGGGGCCGGGGACAGGACGCTTTCCGCCGGAAGCGGGCCCGCCAGGCGGAGATCGGCCACGCACTCCACATGCTGGGTCTGGGGGAACATGTCCAGCGGCAGGACCGTCTCGAGGCGATAGCGCCCGTCGGCACAGAGAATCTTGAGGTCCCGCGCCAGGGTGGCCGGATGGCAGGAGACGTAGAGGATCTGACCGGGCCCGGTCTTGCGCAGCACCTCGAGGCTGGGAGGACGACAGCCGACGCGGGGCGGGTCGAGCAGCACGGCCGTCTGGGCGGGATTCCATTTGGCCAAGAGGCTCGGGAGCACCTGATCGGTGTCGCCGGCCACGTACGAGCCGTTGCGGATGCCGCGGGATTCCTGGTTGCGACGCGCGGCCTTGATGGCGGGGGCATCGAGTTCCACACCGACGAAACTCTCGACCGCATCGGCCACTTCGAGGCTGAAGAAGCCCACCCCGCAGTAGGCGTCGACCAGATGACGGGCTCCATGGCTGCGCAGGCGCTCCTTCACCACCCGCACCAACTCGGGCAGCAGGAGGAAGTTGTTCTGGAAGAAGGAGTGCTCCGGCACTTCCCAACCCGGGGCTTCCATGCGGAGTACCGTCTTGATCCCACCCTTGGGCGGCGGATTGCGACGCCACTGCGTGATGGCCTCGTTCAGCGACGGTTCAGCGATCGCACAGGATTCGATATCGCACACCAGACCACAGTCGGTGCGCATGAAGCCCAGGTTCAACTTCTGGGCCGGCTTGTTCCATTGGCTGCGGACCAGGATGCGGTTGCGGTAGTGGTAGGGGTTGGGACACGGGATCACCGGCTGGACCACCGACGGATCGAACCCGCCGACCCGCCGGAACAGCTCGCTGATCTGGCGGTGCTTCCAGCGGAGCTGGGCCGCGTAGTCGAGATGCTGGTACTGGCAGCCGCCGCATTCGCCGAAGTAGGTGCATTTCGGGGTCACCCGCTCGGCGGAGCCTGTGATGATCTTCACCAACTCCGCCCGACCGAAGCTCTTCTTCACTTCGGTGAGCTTGGCTTCGACGACATCTCCCGGTGCGGTGAACGGGATGAACACCACGAATTCGCCCACCCGGCCGACGCCTTCCCCGCCGAAGGCGAGGTCGGTGATTTCCAGGCGCAGCCGCTGGCCGGCGACGGGCAGTCCGTTGGGCAATGTTTCCACCCCGCCGAATTGCCACGAATCGGGCCTCCGACAAAAGGACGGACTTGAGCGAAGTGACTATTCGCCGTTCGGGTAGGATCCGAGAATCTTCACGAAACTGCAGTGCTGACCCAGCATCTCGATGGCCTTGGCGACCTTGGCGTCTTCGGCATGACCGTCGATGTCGGTGAAGAAGAAGTACTCCCAGGCCTTCCGCTTCGAGGGCCGCGACTCGATCTTGGTCATGTTGATGCGGAAGCGGCGGAAAGGGGCCAACGCCCGATGCAACGCGCCGGCCTCGTCCCGCAGGCTGAACATCAGGCTGGTGCGATCGGCCCCGGAACTCGGACCGCACTGGCGGCCCAGCACCAGGAAGCGGGTGGCGTTGGCCGAGTTGTCCTGGATGTCGCGCTCGAGGATGGGGATCTTGTAGCGCTCCCCGGCCAGTTCGCCCGTGATGGCCGCGGCGTGCTTTTCCTTCGCGGCCAGCTCGGCCGAGCGGGCATTGGAGCTGGTCTCGACCACTTCGGCCTGGGGCAGGCTGCGTTGGATCCATCCGCGACACTGGGCCAGCGTCTGGGGGTGGACGTACAGTTTGCGGATGTCCTCGCGGCGACCCTTGGCGGCCAGACAGTGGGAGATCTTGAGGACGATCTGCGAGACGATCTTGAGGTCGCTGTCCACGAACATGTCCAGCGTGTGGGTGACCACGCCCTCGGTGGAGTTCTCGACGGGCACGACGCCATAGTCGGCCTGCTGCCGCGACACCTCATTGAACACATCGGCAATGGTTCTCTGCGGCGCATAGGCGAGCGACGCCCCAAAGCGACGCAAGGCGGCCTGATGGGTGAAGGTCGCCTCGGGCCCGAGATACGCGATGGTCAGGCTGCGCTCCAGCGACAGAGCGCAGGACATGATCTCACGGTAGATGGCCCGGAGCCCTTCGTTGGTGATCGGCCCCTGGTTGTGGCGGAAGACCTTTTGGAACACGGCCCGCTCGCGGTGCGGTGCATAGATCTCCTGACCGTGACGGGTCTTGATGGCGCCGATCTCCAGCACGTGACGGGTGCGCTCGTTGAGCAGGCGCACGATGTCGGCGTCCAACGCATCGATGGCCTGACGGTGTTCCTGCAAGGACATGGCTCGGGAGACGATGCCGCAACTCGAGGGCTGGGCGAAGGAGGTTTTTTGGGCGTCCAGTCGGCAAATGCCCGACACGGGAGCCAACCGGAGATTCGGGAAGGCCAAAGGAGGTGTGGCAGGCCGGATTCCACGAACTACCGATCGCCGGTGGCCCGATTGCATCGGGTCTGAAAACCAACCCTGCTCCGCCTCCCATGAAGACCACCCCACTCGCCTCCACCCGACATCTCGCCCTGGCCGGACTCCTGAGCCTGCTGCTGGGCTCCTCGACGGGCGTCGCCCAGGATCGCTTTCGCTGGCCGGGCACCGGCGGCTGGTCCGCCACATCCCCCTACGCCCGGCAGTTCGACACCAACTCGCTGGTCACGCTGCGCGGCTGGGTCGTCCGACTGGAGTCGTTCCGACCGGGGGGTGGCGCCTCGCCGGGCCTGCGCGCCATCGTCCAATCCGGCTCCGACCGGGTCACGGTCCATCTGGGGCCCCGCTGGTTTCTCGAACGCCAGGAATTGCAGCTCCAGCCCAAGGACCCGGTGGCCGTCGAGGGATCCAAGGTTCCACTGGGAGGCGATTCGGTGGTGATGGCCCGGGCGGTGAGTGTCGGCGAACGGTCCCTGGTGCTTCGGGATGCGACCGGATCGCCCGCCTGGTCGGCCGACCAGATCCGCGCCCCGGGGACCCGTCCCACGGTGCTGGCCCCCGACAGCGGCTCGACCTGGACGCTTCAACTGCCCGAAGGGAAGGCCGACCGGGGGCGGGCCGCCTTCAACATGATGTGGTGCCATGGCTGCCACGTGGTGAAGGGGCATGAAAAGGAGTTCGACGCGCCGTATGCGCAACCCGCCGTGCCCGTGGTGCTCGGGGGTGAGCAGCGCAAACCCAGCCGGATCGAACTGGTGAACTCGATCATCAACCCCTCCCACCGCATCGAGCCCGGCTTCCAGCGCGACCTGGTGACGCAGGGCAAGTTCTCGAGAATGGGCGATTACAACGAGACCATGACCCTCCAGCAACTCAGCGACCTGGTGGCGTTCCTGGAGTCGCTGCAGCGCTGAAGAGCCCTTGCGAACTCAAGCAAAACGGCCCTCTGGATCGATGGATCCGGAGGGCCGTTGGCGTCTCAGAGCTTCAGGAATAAACCGGAAGGTGAGCGACTTTCTCAGTCGAAGGCGTGACCGGCGCAGCAGAGGACATTGCGCAGCTTGTGGCGCACGAGCTCTTTCACCGCCTTGCGGGCCGGAGCGAGATACTTGCGAGGATCGAACTCCTTGGGCTTGGTCACGAGCACCTCGCGGATCGCGGCCGTCATGGCCAGACGCAGGTCGGTGTCGATGTTGACCTTGGTGCAACCCACGCGGCGGGCCACTTCGATGTCGGCCTCGGACACACCGGCGGTCTCTTCGCCGAGGTCGCCGCCGTACTTGTTGATCTTCTGGGCGAGATCCTTGGGAACCGAGGAGGCTCCGTGCAACACCAGCGGGTAGTCACCCATGCCGGCGTCGAGGAGGGCCTTCTTGATGGCCTTGAGGCGCTCGAGATCGAGGTGCTGTTCGCCCTTGAACTTGTAGGCGCCGTGGCTGTTGCCGATGGCGACGGCCAGCGAGTCCACGCCGGACTGCTTGACGAACTGGACGGCCTCTTCCGGGTGGGTGTAGGCCCCGCCCTTGGAGTAGCTGCCGCCTTCTTCGCCATCGTCGTGCTGGGCGCCGACGAGCATGCCGAGTTCGCCTTCGACGACGCAGTTATGCTTGTGGGCGTACTCGACGACCTTGGCGCAGATCTCGACGTTCTTCTCGAACGGATCGTGCGAGGCGTCGATCATCACGCTGGTGAAGCCCTCGTCGATGCACTGCTTGCACAGCTCGAAGCTGTCGCCGTGATCGAGGTGGACCGCGATGGGGATGGTGGACAGCTTGACCGCGGAGTCGATCAGGCCCTTGAGGTACACCGGATGCGCGTAATCGCGGGCGCCCTTGGAGATTTGCAGCATCACCGGAGCCTTTTCTTCTTCGCAGGCCTCGATGATGGCCTGGAGCAGCTCCATGTTGTTCACGTTGAAGGCGCCGAGGGCGTATTTGCCCTTCAAGGCCTTCGCGAACAGGTCGCGCGTGTGGGTCAATGGCATAAGTCTAAGTGGGTTACTGGCCGGTTCGTGAGAACCGATTGAGCGGGCACACTAGGAAAGTGTGTTACGGCTGGGAACTGGTTTTTTGTCCCATCCTCGACCCGGGTTCACCACCAGGGACCGTTGACGTCGACCTTCTGGTTGATGTCCGAGGGGTCGTAATCCTTGGGAAACCGGAACAGGGCCACATGCCCGTCGCCGTAGGCCATGTTCCAACCGCGCTGGCCCCGGTTGTTGTGCCAAATGCTTCGGTCGCGGGTGGCACCGCTCACCTGCCCATCGCCGGAATCGCGGCTGCCATGCCAAGGCCAGTCGCCTTGCAGGATCTTGGTGGCGGGGGCCAGAGCGATCTCGGAGTTCTTGATGGGCTTCGAGTCGCCCGCGACGGTGGGCGAGGCGAGATTCCCCGTGATGTGCTTCACCCCGAACCAGTCCACGGCCCACATCACCAGATAACTGTTGCCCCAGGCCATGTAGCACCCCTTCTTGGACTCGGCCGCCCAATAGCTGT
>JAIXXC010000198.1 GCA_027490985.1 Verrucomicrobiales bacterium | reverse complement strand
TCGACTACATGTTCGGCCTGCTCACCCGGCTGATGGACGGCCTGCTGGTCTATCCCGAGAACATGCGCAAGAACCTGGGCCTCAGTCTGGGCATGTGGAACAGCCAGACCGTGTTGCTGGCCCTCATCCGCAAGGGCCTGACCCGGGAAGACGCCTATGCGCTGGTCCAGCGCAACGCCATGAAGACCTGGGAGGTGAAGCACGCCGGGCGCGACGACGCCGATTTCCTCGAGATGCTCAAAGCCGATCCCGAGGTGGCGGGCCATTTCAAGAAGGGCGAACTGGAGTCGTTGTGCTCGCTGGAGTTCCATCTCAAGGAGGTGGATCAGCGATTCAAGGCCCTCGGACTGGGTCCCGTGTCCAAGACGGGCGCCCGGGCCAAGAAGTCGGCCGCGGGCAAAGCACGCTGAATCGCTCGCGGAAAACCAGCCCTGTCCCGCGGCCTATCCAACGGGGATCCAACGGGGATGTTGCCGCGGACGGGGGGTTGCCCTACCGTTCCTTCTGTTGTCGATTGCTGCCGTTCCCCCCGTCGGCGGTGCCCACAGAGGCGGTCGGTCCAGCGTCTTCACTCGTCATGCGTCACTCCCGCGTCAGCGCCGGCCTCCTGATGTACCGTTTCCACAACGGGACGCTGGAGGTGTTCATCGCGCACCCGGGAGGGCCGTGGTTCCCCCACCGCGACCACGGCATCTGGACCATCCCGAAGGGTGAGATCGAGCCCGGTGAGAGTGCGCTCGAGGCCGCGTGCCGCGAGTTCACCGAAGAGGTGGGGATCACCAGCGCTCCCCCGTTCATCGAACTGGGGTCGATCCGCCAGCGGGGCGGCAAGACCGTGTTCGCCTGGGCCTTCGAAGGTCGTTGGGATCCGACCGAGGGCATTCAGAGCAATCATGTCGATGTCGAATGGCCCACCGGCTCCGGCAATTGGGCCTCATGGCCCGAGATCGACCGGGCCGGATTCTTCAGCCCGGCCGCCGCCAAGGAACGCATGAAGCTCGCGCAACACCCGTTCATCGACCGGCTCACCGACGCGCTGGCTCGCGCCGAATACGCCCGCGCCGCCGCGTTCTGAGAGCCCGTTAGGTCCCCTCGCCTGCGACCGCCCCCGACCCACTCAGGGCTCACAAGGCTTCCCAAGGCTCGCACGAACCTCGCCGAGGTGGGTGATCTCTCGGTCGGCACTTTCCCTCCAAACGAACACCCCCGGCGAGCGCCTGAGCGCCCACGGGGGGTGTTTGGTAAACCGGGTCGGACGGCGACCGGGATGGCGGAAACACACTCAGCGGTCGTCAAGCGCGACGACACCGGGCAGCGGAATGCCTTCGAGGAACTCCAGGCTCGCGCCGCCGCCGGTGCTGGCGAAGGTGACCTGGTCTCCCAGACCCGCCTTGTTCACGGCCTTGACGCTGTCGCCACCGCCGATGATGGACTTGGCCCCGTGCTTCTGGGTCGCCTCGACGGCGGCCTTGGCCACCGCCTGGGTTCCCGCGGCGAACCGGGGATCCTCGAACATGCCCATCGGCCCGTTCCACAGGATGGTCTTGGCCGAGGCGATGACCTCGGAGTAGCGGGCGACGGTATCCGGACCGATGTCGAACCCTTCACAGTCATCGGGAATGTCGCCGGTGTTGACCCGCGGGTTCACGAACTCGAAGACCGGACGGCCCTTCTTGTTGACCTTGCCGGTGTCCTTGAGGTCGGCGATGACCGTGTCGGTGGGCAGCAGGAAGGAAACCCCGCGCTGGGCCGCCTTGGCCTCGGCCGCGAGGGCCGTGCCGGTGTGATCCTTCTCGACGAGCGACTTTCCGGTCTTCCCGCCGTGGGCCAGCTTGAAGGTGTAGGCCATGGCGCCACCGATGAGGATGGTGTCGGCCTTCTCGAGCAGACGGTCGATGACCTTGATCTTGTCGCTCACCTTGGCGCCGCCGAGGATGACCACGAACGGACGGGCCGGATTCTCGAGCTCATCGCCCAGGAACTTCAGTTCCCGCTCCATGAGCAGGCCGGCCGCGGCCTGACCACCCCAGGCGCGCACGATGCGGGCCACACCACTGGTCGAGGCATGGGCGCGATGGGCGGCACCGAAGGCGTCGTTCACATACACGTCGGCCAACCGGGCCAACCGGGCGGCGAACACCGGATCATTGGCCTCCTCCTCGGCCTGGAAGCGCACATTCTCGAGGATCAGGATCTCGCCGTCCTTGAGGGCGGCCACGGCCGCCTCGGCCTTATCGCCCACCGTCTCATCGACGAAGGCCACCGGACGCCCGATCATCTCGCCGAGCTTCGCGGCCACCGGGGCCAGACTCATCGACGGCTCCCGCTTGCCATCCGGACGTCCGAGATGAGCCGCCAGGACGATGCGGGCCCCCTTGGAGATCAGCAGCTGCAGGGTGGGCAGCGTCTCTTTGATGCGGGTGGTGTCGTTGATCACCATCACGCCGTCCTTCTCCTCCATGGGGACGTTGTAATCGACGCGCATCAGGACGCGTTTGCCGGTGACGTTGAGGTCGCGGATCGAAAGTTTGGCCATAAAGAAAATCTCCGAAGACCGAAGTTATCGGCCGACCCCGGCAGGGCCAAGGGTTTTCACGGTCACGCTGTTGGCACGCCCCCCTCGAACCGAACCCGAACGGACACCCGCCCATCGGAAATCCCGCCAGACCCCGCGACCTCCCGATTTTCTGCGCCACCGCAGAATCATGCCGGCAGCCCAGGGACCCCGACAAAAAAACTCCCCTTCGGACCGATGGCCCGGGGGAGTCTTGGTTTGGAGTGGACGCAGGAATCAATCCACAGGCCGGTCGTCGATGGATCCTTCCCGGATACTTTCGGGCCTGCCGATCCGACCGTTCCGAGGAGGCCTTTCTGACGACCCTTCCTGCGGACTGATTGCTGCGTCCACGGCTCGTGTTTCTCGGGCGAGCCTCGCGTGTTCCGGAAAAACCCGGAGCCGAGAAGCCCCGAGCCGGAGCCGGAGGAGGGAGAATCGCTCTCCGCTCCTCCCGGCCTGGGCGCGCCCGAGACGGCGCGCCCAGGACCGAACCATCCGTCGGGCTCAGCCCAAGAGACGGAGGGCCGACTGCGGACTGGCGTTGGCCTGGGCCAGCATGGCGGTGCCCGCCTGGACCAGGATGTTGTACCGCGCGAAGTTCGTGCTTTCGTCGGCGACGTTCACGTCCTTGATGCGGCTGTTGGCGGCCGAGAGGTTGTCTTTCGACACCCCCAACTGCTCCTGATACATGTTCAGGGCGGC
>JAIXXC010000018.1 GCA_027490985.1 Verrucomicrobiales bacterium | reverse complement strand
CTCGAACTGTACGCGGGCAAGAATGTCATCCTCAACACCCCCACCGGATCCGGCAAATCGCTGGTGGCTTCGGCGTTGCATTTCAAGGCGTTGGCCCAGGGGCGCAAATCGGTGTACACCTGCCCGATCAAGGCCCTGGTGAATGAGAAGTGGTTGTCGCTCTGCCGTGAATTCGGCCCGGACAATGTCGGCTTGAGCACCGGCGACGCCACGATCAACCACGATGCGCCGATCCTGTGCTGCACGGCGGAAATCCTGGCCAACATCGCCCTTCGCGACGGACCCAATGCCACCGTCCGCGAGGTCGTGGTCGATGAGTTCCACTATTACTCCGACCGCGAGCGGGGGGTGGCCTGGCAGGTGCCGCTCCTGACGCTGTCCAACACCCGCTTCCTGCTCATGTCGGCGACGCTGGGCGAGACGGAGTTCTTCGAGGGCGAGATGACCCGTCTGAATGGGTTGCCCAGCGTCACGGTCAAGTCCACGACCCGGCCGGTGCCCCTGGAGTTCAGCTATGCCGAGACGCCGCTGGCCCAGACCGTCGAGACCCTCATCAGCGAGGGCAAGGGGCCGGTGTATGTGGTCCATTTCACCCAGGCCGATGCCGCCGAGAGCGCCCAGGATTTCACCAGTCTGGCCACCGCCACCCGCGAGGAGAAGGCCACCATCGCCACCGCCCTGGAGGGCGTTAAGTTCTCCAGCCCCTACGGTCCGGACATCAAGCGGTGGCTGCGGGCGGGCATCGGGCTGCACCATGCGGGCCTGCTGCCGCGCTACCGCATCCTCGTCGAGCAACTGGCCCAGCGCGGATTGCTCAAGGTCATCTGCGGCACCGATACCCTGGGCGTGGGCATCAATGTGCCGATCCGCACGGTGCTCTTCACACGCCTCTGCAAGTACGGCGGTGACAAGACGGCCATCCTCGGGGCGCGCGACTTCCACCAGATCGCCGGGCGGGCCGGCCGCAAGGGATTCGACTCGGTCGGTTGGGTCGTCGCTCAGGCCCCGGAACACGTGGTCGAGAACCTCAAGCTCGAGGAGAAATCCAAGCGTGACGGCAAGAAGTTCGTGAAGCGACAGGCTCCGGACAAGAACTACACCCACTGGGATCGGCAGACCTTCCAGCGACTGATCCAAGCGGCGCCCGAACGGTTGGTGTCCCGATTCCAGGTGTCGCACGGCATGATCCTGAATGTACTGAGTCGACCCGAGGACGGTTGTGGCGCCCTGCGAAGGCTCATCCGGGATTGCCATGACGGGCCCACCCAGAAGAAGGCCCATTTCAAGCGGGCCTGGCAGTTGTTCCGGGCCTTGGTCGATCGGAAGATCGTGACCCTGTCGCCCAAGGGCGAGGGCAAGCGGGTGCGGGTGAACGTCGCGCTGCCGGAAGACTTCTCGATGAACCAGACGCTGTCGTTGTACCTGCTCGACACGCTGCCGTTGCTGGATCCGGAGGCGCCGAACCATGCGCTCGATGTCCTCACGCTCGTCGAATCGATCCTCGAGAATCCCGACCTGATCCTGCGCCGCCAGCTCGATCGCCTGAAGGGCGACAAGGTGGCCGAGCTGAAGGCCCAGGGCATGGAGTACGATCAGCGCATGGAGGAGCTGGAGAAGCTGGAGTATCCCAAGCCCTGCCGGGAGTTCGTGTATTCCACCTTCAACGCCTTTGCCGAACAGCATCCCTGGGTGGGGCAGGAGAACATCCGGCCGAAGTCCATCGCCCGGGAGATGTTCGAGCAGTACTACTCGTTCTCCGATTACATCAAAGCCTACGAACTCCAGCGCATCGAGGGCCTGCTGCTGCGGCATCTCACCTCGGTGTACAAGGTCCTCCGACAGACGGTCCCGGAGGCCGCCAAGAATGACACCTTGCGGGAGATGGAGGCCTACCTGGCCGCGCTGCTGCGCCAGGTCGATTCGAGCCTGATCGAGGAGTGGGAGCGGATGAAGAACCCCAAGGCCGCTCCGCGGGAGTCGAAGCCCGAGGCCAAGCCGCCCGGAGCCGAAGAGGCGGCGCGCGATATCACCCGGGATCCCCGCCAGTTCACCGCGACGATCCGCGCCCGGATCCTGCCGTGGATCCGGAATCTGGCACTGGATCAGTTCGACGAGGCTGTCGCGGCGCTGGAAAGCAGCGGAGAGGCCGGGTCTTCAGGCTGGACCGTGGCCACCCTCAAGGCGGCTGTGGACCCGTACTACAACGACCATGAGCGCATCAGCCTCGATCCCGAGGCCCGCAACGCCAAGCACACCCACGTCAAGCCCTCCGAAGACCGCAAGACCTGGCGGGTGATGCAGGTGCTGGTGGACCCGGAGGGACACAACGACTGGCAGGCCGAGTTCGAGGTGGACCTGGCGGCCAGCAAGGCGGCCGAGGCGCCGGTGATGCGCCTGATCGGTGTCGGCCCGGTCGGGGCGTGAGCGATCCCTTGGAATCGGTCCGGCTCAGGCGGCCGAAGTCGGCAGCGCGAACTCCTCCTCCTCTTCGGCGGTCGCGCTGTCTTCGTCGGTTTCCAGGGGGGCGAAGCGTTCGCTGTTGAATCCCAATTCGCCGTTGAGCCCCGTCTTCAGGGCCGGGTCGCGCGGGTTGAGGATCTCCTCCAGCAAGAGGCCGATCTCGCCATCCTTCTTGCCCGACTCGTGCCGGAAGTAGTTGCCCCGCCCGATGTACATGCCCCGCACGGTGTACACCGAATCCTTCTTGGGGAGTTCTGCGAAGAGCACGGCGGCTTCGGGCGGGAAGTCGTCGTTGATGCACACCACTTTCTGACCTTTGGAAAACATACGGATCGAACTGCCGCCGAGTGTGTCCGGGGCGGGGCCGAGGTCAATCCCCGGAGGAACACCGATACCCGCGGCCCAAAGTCACCGAACGGGCTTTGACGCCGGAGGTTCCTTGGTCCACAAACCCCGCCCGTGACCATCGCCTCCATCAGCGAACTCGAGCAGTCGATCCGCAACGTCCCCGACTTCCCCCAGCCGGGCATCCAGTTCAAGGACATCACGCCGGTGCTCGCCGACGGCCGCCTGTTCGATTCGACCATCCAGCACCTGCTGGCCGACATCCCGCAGGGATCGGTGGACAAGATCGTGGGCATCGATGCCCGGGGGTTCATCTTCGGAGCCGCCGCGGCCCACCGCTTGGGTGCGGGCTTCGTGCCGGTCCGCAAGAAGGGCAAGCTGCCTTGGGAGACCCACGAGCAGAGCTACGATCTCGAGTACGGATCGAGCACGGTGGCCGTCCACACCGATGCGGTCGCACCGGGCGAACGGATCCTGCTCGTCGATGATCTGCTGGCCACGGGCGGCACCGCCGGAGCCGCGCTCCAGTTGTTGAGCCGGTTGGGGGCGAAGATCGTGGGGGTGCGCTTCGTGATCGAACTGGGATTCCTGAAGGGGCGTGAACGCCTCGGCCAGTTCGAGGTGCGCTCGCTGATCACTTATTGAGCGTTCCCGGACCGGGGGGCTTGGCAATCGGGGGGTTGAGGTGCCGGATCGGCGTCGGATCGTTCGCCTTCCCGCCCCCAGCGGCTGGCCAATGCACCGCACACGATGAGTTGCAGCGGGTGGTAGAGCAGCACCGGCAGCAGGATCAGACCGAGGCCGGGATGCGCGCCGAAGATGATCTTGGCCATGGGAACACCCGAAGCGAGGGTCTTCTGAGGCGCACAGCACCGCGCGGCGATCAGGTCCGGGCGCGGCAGCGACAGCGCGCGGGCCAGCACCTCGGTCACCAGCACGGCCAACCCGAAGAGCAGCACGACGCCGCCCGCCGCCGGCAGCAGGACGTCCAGGCCGTGTTGGGTCCACAGGCGCTGCTTCACCGAGTTGCAGAACGCCGCGTACACGATGAAGAGGACGATGGCGCTGGAGAGGTTTCCGAGCCGCTTCTTGTTGCGGTCGGTCCAGGCGGCGCACGTCGGCCGCAATGCCTGACCCAGCACCAGCGGGGTCAGCAGCAGGGCCACGATCTCCAGAATGATCGGACCCAGGGGTTGTTGCTGGCCGCTGGCCTTCATCAGCCACGCCACCCACAGCGGTGTGATGAACACCCCCAGCAGACTCGAGAGGACCGCGTTGAAGAGGGCTCCGACGGTGTTTCCTCCGGCCATGCCCGTCAGAATCACCGAGGTGGTGATGGTGGAGGGAAGCACCGCCAGATACAGGAATCCCAATCGGAGGTCCGGAGCCAGCCAACCGCCGGCCAGTCGGTCGAGGGCGATGCCCATCAGCGGAAACACCAGGAAGGTGAAGGATTGCACCAACAGGTGCAGTTTCCATTGCGACACCCCCTTGCGCAGCGCGGCTGCGGGGAGCGTCAGCCCCTGGATCAGGAAGATCAACGCCACCCCGGCCTTGGTGCTCAGAGCGGTCTTGAGCGGGCCGTCGGCGGCGCCGAGGTCGGGCAGCACCCAGGCCAGGGCCACCGCGATCGGAAGGCTGAGGGCGAACCAGTTGCGGAGAAAGAAGGGCGGCATGATCCGTTCGGGTTGGCGCGGGCGGGGCGCGTTGGGTTGTCCGCCGCCCCACTCCTCCGCCTCCGAACGGTCTTTGGCAAGTCTCCGATGCCGGATTCACCGGTCGGATGGGGCGGGCTCGAAGCCCACTCCCGCGGCTCACGCCGTGGTCAGCGCGGCCCGGGGATCGTTGCCCGCACCGATCTTCTCGAGGAAGTAATCGTAGCCGCCGGAGTAGGGGAGCATCCGGCCGTTGTTCACGTGCAGCACCTTGGTCGCCAGTCGGCGGATGAAATGCACATCGTGTGAAATGAAGAGCAGGGTGCCCTCGTAGCGCTCGAGCGCCAGGGTGAGGGATTCCACCGTGGTGATGTCGAGGTGCGTGGTGGGCTCGTCCATCAGCAGCAGGTTGGGCGGATCGACCAGGAACTTGATGAGGTTGAGCCGACTCTTCTCGCCACCGCTCAGGACCGTGGTGGGCTTGTAGATCTCCTCCTTGCGGAACATGAACGACCCCAGGACGGCACGGGCCTCGTCTTCGCGCAGGGCGGGCGCGCTGGCCAGCACCTCCTCGATGACATTCTTGTTGGGGTCGAGGCTGTCGGCCCGGTGTTGGCTGAAGTAGCCCAGCTTGGCGTTGTGCCCCAGATTGCGGATTCCTTGCTGCGGTTCGAGAACGCCGGCGATGAGCTTGAGCAGCGTGGACTTGCCCGCACCGTTGGGCCCCACCAGCACCGTGCGTTCGCCGCGCTCCACCGTCAGGTCCAAGCCCGAGTACACCGGGTTCGATCCGTAGGCGAAGTGAATGCCCTCCAGCGAAATGGCCCGCTGGCCTCCGCGCGGCGGCGGCGGAATCTGGATGCGGAAGGGCTTGCGGGGCGGGGTGGGCTTCTCGATCAGCTCCATCCGCTCGATCTGCTTGAGCTTGGACATCGCCTGCGAGGCCTTCGAGGCCACGGAGCGGAACCGGTCGGCGAACTCCTGGAGGGCCTGGATCTCCTTCTGCTGGTTCTTGTAGGCCGAGAGTTGCTGTTCGTAGCGCTCCTCCCGTTGCTGCAGGTAGTCGGTGTAATTGCCGGTGTATCCGATGAGCTTGCGGTCGGCGATCTCGTGCACCTGGGTGATGATCTCGTCCATGAACTGGCGATCATGGGAGATGAGCAGGATCGCGCCCGGGTAGTGGGACAGGTACTCCTGCAGCCAGAGCAGGGAGAGCAGGTCGAGATGGTTCGTCGGTTCGTCGAGGAGCAGCAGGTCGGGCTCCATCACCAGCAACCGGGCCAGGTGGGCCCGCATGACCCAGCCGCCGCTCATCTCCTTGGCGAACCGGTCGAAGTCGGTCTCCTTGTAGCCCAGCCCCTTGAGCATCTTCTTGGCCTTGGCCTCCACCTGGGGATCGTTCAGCGCGTCGAATTTCGCATGGGTCTCCATGTATTCGGGGCTGTCCACGGAGCCGGCGGCCTCGAGTTCCTTGAGGCGCTTCTCGAGGCGGGGCAATTCACCGGCCCTGCCCGTGGCGACTTCGAGCACGGTCTCTTCGCCCACGGCCTCGCCCTCCTGGGGCAGGTAGCCGACCATGGTCCAGGGATCCCGCTCGACGGTGCCCTCATCGGGTGCCCGTCGGCCGAGGATGATCGAGAAGAGCGTGGATTTGCCGGCGCCGTTCGGGCCGACCAGCGCCACCCGATCGCCGTAGTTGACCTGCAGCGAGGCGTTTTCGAACAGGATCCGTCCGGCGACGGACATCTTCAATTGACCGATGGAAAGCATTGTCTCTGGAGTGTGCGGGGGCGGCGGTCTTGGAACCTCTTCAGGCATCGCCGGGAGTCTGTTTCCCGGAAGCCGGCCGCCGCACGGCCCACGACCCTCGCGATGGACAGCCTCCGGGTCAACCTTGCTGAATCGACCGGGACTCCCGCTGCGGGCGCTGTCGGTGAGGGATCGGCCGCCAGGGGGGCGGTGGCGGGATCGGGACATTGGTCGATCGGGCGTCTTGCCGATTGAACCGGGGGCGGACTACGGTGTCGGACACGCCATGGGCGATATCTACCGCCAATCCACATTCTCTGATCTCCCGACGGAGGGGCGTTGCGGCGTAGCGTCATGAGTGGCTGGTGGTCCAGATCGATTCAGGGGGTGATGCGTCGGATCTCCGGATCCGAAGCCCCGGAGGCGTCGTCGTCGCCGAAGTCCGAGGGCGGGCCGGACGCCGCCTCCGAATCCGGGGTGCCTCCCGAGTTGCTCCGCCGGGTGCGTCAGATCGAGATCCGCACCCGACGCCTGGTCGCCGAGACCCTCGCCGGGCAGTACCACTCGGCCTTCAAGGGGCAGGGGATGGACTTCGACGAAGTGCGCGAATACCAGCCGGGTGACGAGGTGCGCACCATCGACTGGAACGTCACCGCGCGGATGAATCACCCGTTCGTGAAGAAGTTCCGTGAGGAACGCGAGTTGACGGTGATGCTGGTGGTGGATCTGAGCGGCTCGGGACGCTTCGGCTCGGGCCAGCAGTCCAAGCGCGCCCTCATGGCCGAACTGGCCGCCGTGTTGGCGTTCTCGGCCATCCGCAATCAGGACAAGGTCGGATTGCTGCTCTTCACCGAGACGGTCGAGAAGTTCGTGCCGCCGGCCAAGGGGCGGCGCCATGTGCTGCGGGTGGTCCGCGACGTCCTCTTCTTCAAGCCCGAGTTCACCGGCACGAACACCAACGGGGCCCTCGATTTCCTCAACAAGGTGCTGCCGCACCGCGCGGTGGTGATCCTGGTCTCCGATTTCCTGGGCGAAACCAACCCGGGGCGGGCCGCCATGCGGGCCCACCTCAAGCGCAAGGTGCTCCACTCGGAAACCCTGGGGCGGCTTTCCCAGACCACGCTCAACCAAGTGGGCCGTCGCCACGATGTGATCGCCCTGCAGGTGGGTGACCCGCGCGAACAGTCGCTGCCCGACGTGGGGCGCCTGTTGCTGCAGGATGCCGAAACGGGAGAGGTGGTCGAGATCAACACCTCCGATGTCCGTCGTCGGGAGGCCTTCGAGACCCGGTCGAGGAAGGCCCAGAAGGAGCTCGACCGTCTCTTCCGAGGTGCCCGGGTCGATCACCTCAAGATCCTCACTCCGGCAGCGGGCGAGCCCGAAGACGCCTACATGGGCGAACTGGTGGCGTTCTTCGAGGGACGCCAGAAACGGAGGCGGCGATGAGCTTCAGGTGGGGTTTCCAGGGGCTTATCGCATCGCTGGCGGGCTGTGTGTCGGCGCTGGCGGCCGTCACGAACCGGCCTTCCCCCGGCGGGTCGACCGGCATGGCCCGCCAGGCCAAACCGCCCATGCCCTCGTCGGGAGGCCTCGAGGACATCCGGGGGCCGGTCGAGATCCCCACGGTGACCCCGTGGTTCCATCGCGTGCTCCTGATACTGGCCGTGTTGGCCGTCCTGGCGTTGATCTGGTGGGCCTTGAGGCGACGGGCCCGCAGGCAGTCCGAGTTCCGCGAGTCGGCCGCCGCCCGGGCCCGAGGCCGTCTGGCCGAGGCCTGGGCCTGGGTCGAGCAGCCCGAGCGCTTCTGTACCCGCCTTTCGGAGATTGTCCGCGTGTATCTCGAGGAGCGCTTCGGCCTGAAGGCGCCCGACCAGACCACCGAGGAGTTTCTGGCCAGCCTTCCGCAGAGCACCGCGTTGCAGGCCGGGCTCAAGCCGCTTCTCGAAGAGTTCCTGACCCAGTGCGACTGGGTGAAATTCGCCCAGGGCGATCCGGGACGGACGGAGTGCGAGCGGTTGCACCAGATGGCCGCCCGCCTGATCGACGAGACCGGCGTGGAATCGCCGGGGAGCACCGCCCCCTCGAAACCGAAAGGGGACTCATGAACTTCCGCTTCGAGTCACCGTGGTGGTTGCTGGCCCTGCTGGCCCTGCCGATCCTGGAGTGGCACCGGCGCCGAACGGCCCGGGAAGCGGTGTTCGTCTATTCCAGCCTCACGCTGGTGAAGGGCATCCTCCAGATGAACCGCACCCTGGCCAGCCGTCTGCTGTTGGCGGCCCGGTGGCTCGGGTTGGCCCTGCTCATCGTGGGCATGGCCCGACCCCAGTGGGCCGTGGGCAAGGCTCCGCGCAAAGCCAGTGGCATCGATATCGCCGTCGCTCTGGACCTGTCGGTGTCGATGCTCAGCGAAGACTTCGAATTGAAGGGGGAGCGGGTGGACCGGGTCACCGTGGCCAAGGACACGCTCAAGGAGTTCATCGAGAACCGTCCGAACGACCGGATCGGGCTGGCGGTGTTCTCGTCCCAGGCCTACATCGCGGCCCCACCGACCCTCGACCACGAGTTCCTGCGCCGGCACATCGACCGCATGGAGGTGCTCGGGGAGCAGGGCACGGCCATCGGAGCCGGACTGAGCGCCGCGGTGAATCGACTGCGCGAACTGAAGTCGAAGAGCCGCATCGTGATCCTGCTCACCGACGGTCAGAACAATGCCGGCAATGTGCCGCCGCTCACGGCCGCCGAGGCGGCGCAATCGCTGGGGGTGAAGGTGTACACCATCGGGGTGGGTATCCGGGGCAATGCGCCGATGCCGGTGGGTCGCGACGCCTTCGGACGCAAGGTGTACCGGCAGGTGGCCGTCGACATCGACGAAGACACGCTCACCCGGATTGCGGACCGGACCGGAGGCAAATATTTTAGGGCCGACAGCACCAAGACCCTGCGCTCGATCTACGAGGAGATCGACCGACTCGAGAAGACCGAGGCCGAGACCCACCAGAATGTCCTGTACGCCGAGTGGATGGTCTGGTGCGTCGCGCCGGGGGCGGCCCTGCTGCTCCTGGAGTTGATCGTCGGCAACACCGTCTGGCGGAGACTCCCGTAGTCGGATCGAACCCGGAAACCCCGAAATGGATTTCGCAGAACCCCAGTGGATGCAGTTGGCGGCGGTGCTCACACCGCTGCTGGGGCTTTTCCTGCTCTGGGCCTGGCGCCGGAAGCAGTCGGCGCTGCGCCTGTTCATCCGATCCCGCCTGATGGATGAGCTCACCGTCGGGCTCTCCCGCCGTCGCCAACAGGTCAAGGCGGTGCTCTGGGTGTCGGGCCTGGCGTGCGTGCTCCTGTCGCTCGGACGGCCCGTGTGGGGCTATGGCGATGCGGTCGCCCAGGCCACCGGGCGTGACATCATCGTGTGCGTCGATGTGTCCAAGTCGATGATGGCGACCGATCTGGCTCCAAGCCGCCTGGCCCGGGCCAAGTTGGCCTGCTACGACCTGCTGTCGGTGGCCAAGTCCGACCGGATCGGTCTGGTGGCCTTCGCCGGCACGGCCTTCCTGCAGTGTCCCTTGGCCCTGGATGGCGAGGCCTTCCGCCAGAATGTGGCCGCCCTCGACACCGATATCATCCCCGAACAGGGCACCGCGATCTCGGTGGCCCTGGATGAGGCCATCGAGGCCTTCAGCAAGGATTCGGGCACCCGCAAGGCCGTCATCTTGATCACCGATGGCGAAGACCACGAGGCGATGGCCGAGTCGGCGGCCCGACGCTTGGCCACGGCCGGCATCCACTTGTTCACGGTCGGGGTCGGTACGCCGCGGGGCGAATTGCTCAAGACCAGCGATCCCTACGGCAACGCGATCTTCCTCAAGGATGAAGACGGCAACCCCGTCAAATCCCTGCTCAACGAGACCTTGTTGCAGCGCCTGGCCGAGGCCGCCCATGGATTCTACCTGCCCCTGCAGTCCTCCCGCACCATGGCCACCTTGTATGAGCGAGGCATCGCCCCCATGGAGGCCGTCCAGTTCTCCTCCACCACGGTCCGCTCGCGGATTGAACGGTTCCAGTGGCCGCTGGGTCTGGGAATCGTGCTGCTGTTGGCAGAACTGTTGTTGCCGGGAGCCTCGAAGTCGGCGGGGCGCCTGCCCCAAGGTGGGGTGATCCAGGCGGGGGCCGTGGCCGTGCTGGCCCTTGTGCTCGCGGGCGGGGTGCCGCAAGCCTGGGCCGCGTCCGACGAGGCCTTGGAGCGTTACCGGAAGGGGGAGTTCGCCGCCTCGCGTCAGGAGTACGAACGACTGGCCCAGGAACACCCCGATGATTTCCGCCTTCGCTTCAATGCGGGCGCGGCCGCTTACCGCATGGATGATTTCGACGCCGCGGCCGGGTTGTTCGAACAGGTGCTGCGTTCCCCCGACCTGAATCTCCAGCAACAGGGATGGTACAACCTCGGCAACGCCCGGTATCGCGCGGGCGAGGCCCAACAGGACCCCGACAAGAAGCGCGAACAGTGGCAGCAGGCGCTCTCCAGTTACACCGCCGCCCTCAAGCTCAATCCCGGCGATCCGGCCGCCCAAGCCAACTACCAGGCCGTGAAGCGCGCCATCGAGACCATGCCACAGCCCCCGCCGCAGCAGGGCGGAGGCAAGCAGCAGGATTCGAAAAAAGACCCGAAGCAGGACAAACAGGATTCCAAGGAGTCCAAGGACGGTTCGTCCTCGGAATCCCCGGAATCCCAGTCCCCTCAGAACGAGGCGCAGAAGAACGGCAAGGATTCACCGAAGTCCCAGAATCCTTCCCAAGGCGATTCCAACCCGCAGCAGCCCTCACCTCAGGACAAGAAGCAGGACCCGCAACAAGGCAAAGACGCCGGGAAGGGACAGAAATCCGACCCACAGGATGGGGCTCCCTCTCCAGGGCAACCGGGTGATCAGCCGGGCGACAAGGCCGGACAAGGGCGTCAGGGAAAGCCCTCGGCCGCAGGGGCCAAGCCCGGACAGGATTCGGGGGATCGTCGTGGCGAAGGGGCGGCCGGTGCCGAGGCCGGTGAGCCCGACAAAGACGCGCGCCAAGGAGAGTTGATGACGATCCGCGAGGCCGAGAAAGTGCTCGACGGGCAGAAGGGCTCCGAGAAGGCCCTGATCTTCCGCCGTCGGGGAGGTGCAGAATTGGGAGAAGGCGGCGCCAAGGCCGCGAGGAGGAAGGCCTGGTGAACGCCCGTCTCTGGTTTCGAATCGGTTGGATCGGGTTGCTGGTCGCGATGAGGCTCTCGGCGGGTTCGGCGACGGCGTCGTTCGACCGGGCCATCGTCGAATCGGGCGAGACGGTGCGCTTCAATGTGACCCTTGAAGGCGAACAACCCACCGAGGTGCCCCGGCTTCCGAATCTGCCCCTGGTCCAGACGATCCAGTATCTGGGTCCCCGACAAATGACCCAGATCGTCAACGGGGTGTCGTCCTACCAGGTGACCTTCCAGTTCCAGTTGCAGACACGGGGGCAGGGGGAGTTGACCATGCCACCCCTGACGGTGACCACCCGCGGCGGGGCCTTTCAGACACCCTCGGTGGCCTGCCGTGTGGTTCCGAAGGAGAACAAGGCCGATCGGGTGTCGCTCAAGATCGTGACCCCGCGTGACGAGTGCTACGTCGGTGAGACGCTGCCCTACGACCTCCAGCTCTATTCGTCGGTGAATCTCAACCAGATCGCTCCCCCGAAGATGAGCTTCGACGGATTTGTGACGGGTCAGGAGATGCCCCCGTCGAACACGCAGACCGTGAGGGATGGCCAGGCCTTCATCGTCCTGAGCTACCGGCATACGGCCACACCGATCAAAGAAGGGGTGTTGTCGCTCGGACCGGCCACTCAGGAGTACGTGCTGGAGGTCAATCGCGGTCGGCGATCGCGCAGCCTGTTGGACGATTTCTTCGGAGGAGGGGCCGAACTGGAGCGGGGCACGGCCGAGGCTCCGGCGAGGCAGATCCGGGTCAAGCCCCTGCCCGCCGAGGGCCGCCCCCAGGGGTTCTCCGGGGCGATCGGCCGGTTCTCGGTGAAGACCACCGTCTCACGCACCAATCTCGCCGCAGGGGAGGCGATCACGGTGACGTGGTCGGTGTATGGCCGGGGCAGCTTCAATTCGGTTCCCTCTCCCCGCTTGTCGGTCTTCGACGGCGTGAAGACCTATCCGGGTACCAATGGGTTCGCTTCGGAAGATCCTCTCGGACTGTCCGGGACCAAAACGTTCGAAACGACGGTCATGGTCGAATCGCCGGCGGTCAAAGCCCTCACCTTTGAGCCCTACTCGTTTTTCGATCCCGAGACCGGGCGCTATTCGACCATGACGCTCCGTCCGATCGCGATTTCAGTCCGCCCCGAGTCGGGGGCTACGGCCGCGACGCCATCACAACCGGCGGCGACGGCCGCTTCGCCTTCCCGGTTTCCGAATCATCGCGACGAGTTGATGTCCCTCTCCCTCCGCGGGGGCCGGCGGGTTCCCACCGGGCTTCCATGGGCCCGTCAGCCGGTCTGGTTGGCCTTCATCCTCCTGCCGTTGATCGGACTCGGTTCCTTCGAAGGGTGGCAGCGGTGGCGGGAGGTCCGCCAGCGACGGCTCCAACCCACCCAGGCCTCGCGGATGCGCGATGCCATCGCCGCGAATCAGGCGACCCTGCGCACCGCCGCGCTGGCTTCCCGTTCCGAGGAGTTCTTCGCGGCGCTGGACTCGCTGCTGCGGATGCAATGCGCGCTCACGCTCGGATTGCCCTCGGGCGATGCGGTCACGGCCCAGATCATCGACACCGGGCTGGTTCCCCTGGGACTCGACTCCGATTCGGCCGAGACGATGCGCCGACTCTTCGCCGCGGTGGATGCCGCCAAATTCTCCCCGGCCGCCGAGGCGGCCGAATTGTCCCAACTGTTGGGGCTCGCCGACGCCGCCATCGCGGCCGTCCAGGCGCTGAAGGGAGGCCGCCGATGATCGACTTGCGGCGTGACAACCCCGGGCGGCTGATCGGGCTGTGTTGGATCTGGGTGTTGCTGCTCATGCTGCCGTCTCGCGCGGCTTCGGAGTTCGATCAGGCTCGCAAGGCCTACGAGCAGGGTGACCCGGCCGCGGCGGTCGCCGGCTTCGAGCGGGCTCTCAGCGGGGCGCCCGGCGGGGTGGGCGTGCTCTACAATCTGGGCAATGCGCGGTTCCGGCAGGGGGAGATGGGGCGGGCCTTGGCGGCCTGGCGGCAGGCCGAGTGGATCACCCCGCGCGATCCGGCGCTGCGTCACAATCTGGATCTGATCCGTCGTCGATTGGGGCAGCCCGAACCGCCGTTCTGGCAACGCTTCACCCGGTTTCTGACTCTGGACGAGTGGGCCGGCGCCTGCCTGGTGTTGGTGTGGCTCTGGTCGGGGTGGCACTTGCTCATCCGGTTGAAGCCCGGCCTGGCCGATTCGGGCTCCGGAGTCCGAGGGGTTCTCGGGGGGGTGGCGATCGCCGTCCTGGGCGTCTGGGTGAGTGCTTGGATCACCGTCCAACGGGGCCCCAATGCCGCCATCGCGGGCAAGGAAGTGCCCGCGCGGTATGGGCCTCTCGAAGAATCCGACGCCGTGGTGAACTTCGCCGATGGCACCGAGGTCCGGGTGGAACAATCGCACAACGGTTGGCTTCGGGTGGTGGATGCCGAGGGACGAGGAGGGTGGGTCCCCGGGCTGCAAGTGGCTCGTTTCCACCCGTTGATTCCCTGAACACGCCGCGGTTGCCGGCCTGACCCGGCTTTGAAGGGGGTAGCGTGTTTTTTTCGCGGTTGTGGGGACCGAAGCTTGAACGCTGCCGCCGCTTCGGGTTGATTGAGACATGCTCTTCACCCGACCGCGTCCCTTCTCGTGGCGTACCGTCGTGGCCGCCCTGGCCCTTGCGTCCGCTTCCGCCCACGCCGAAACCTCCTGGATCTGGGCCGACGGCCCCGGCAGCAAGTCCGCGGCGAACTTGCGCAAGTCGTTCGAGGTGGCCGGTGCGCTCAAGGAAGCGGTCCTCGTGGTCACCTGCGACAATGGAGCCAAGGTGTTCCTCGACGGCGAACTGGTGGTCACGAACCCCGATTGGAGCGAACCCTCCAAGGTGACCCTGACCCGCAAGCTCAAGGCGGGCCGGCATGAACTCCGCGCCGAGTGCAAGAACGAGGGGGATGTCGCCGGCTTCGTGGCCCGCCTCACCCTCAAGGACAACGAGGGCAAGCAGACCGTCATCGAGAGCGATGGCTCATGGGAGGCCTCGTTGCCCGGCAAGTCCGATTGGAAGCCTGCGAAGGTGCTGGCCAAGTACGGCGACCAACCGTGGGGCAACGCCCTGACGGGCGCGGCGGCCCCCGGCAAACCGGCCACTGCGCCGGTGATCACCCCCGACGCCATCCAGGTGCTGCCCGGATTCCGCGCCGAACTCATCTACGCGGTGCCCAAGTCCCAGCAAGGATCGTGGGTCAGCATGACGGTCGACCCGAAGGGCCGCTTGGTGGCCTGCGACCAGGGTGGCGGCCTCTACCGCCTCACGTTGGCGGCCCCCGGTTCCTCGGCTCCGGCGACCATCGAGAAGCTCAAGAATGCCGTCGGCGGTGCGCACGGGTTGCTGCACGCCTTCGGCAGCCTGTACGTGATGGTCAACGAGCAGGGTGGGCGTCAGGGCCTCTGGCGCTTGCGCGACACCGACGGCGACGATCAGTACGACGAGGAGAAGATGCTCCGTCGCATCGAGGGCGGTGGCGAGCATGGTCCGCACGGCATCGTCCTGTCGCCGGACGGCAAGTCGCTCTATGTCGCTTGCGGCAATCACACCAAGTTGCCCGACCACATGGAATTGTCCCGTGCGGCCCGCGCCTGGGATGAAGATCAGGTCGTCACCCGCCTTTGGGATGCCAATGGCCATGCCCGCGGCATCCTCGCGCCGGGAGGCTACATCTGCAAAACCGACCCTGACGGCAAATCCTTCGAACTGATCAGCTACGGCTACCGCAACGAGTACGACATCGCCTTCAACGCGGTGGGCGATCTGTTCACCTACGACTCCGACATGGAGTGGGATGCCGGCAGCCCGTGGTACCGCCCCACACGCGTCTCCATGGCCACCAGCGGCAGCGACATGGGTTGGCGTTCCGGTGCCGGCAAATGGCCCACCTACTACCCCGACAGCCTCCCGGCCTTGGTCGACATCGGTCCGGGATCGCCCACCGGTGTGACTTCCGGGCAGGGAGCGAAGTTCCCGGCGCGCTACCAGAACGCCATCTTCGCCAATGACTGGACCTACGGCACGATGTACGCCATCCACCTCACCCCCGAGGGCGCGGGCTACAAGGCCGTGAAGGAGGAGTTCGTCAGTGGTCGTCCGCTCCCGCTGACCGACCTCGTGATCCACCCGAAGGATGGGGCGATGTATTTCGCCATCGGCGGTCGGGGCACCGAATCGGCCGTCTATCGGGTGACCTACGTGGGCAAGGAGAGTACCGCTCCGGCTCCGGCCCCGAAGCTCGGCGCGGCCGCCAAATTGCGGCGCGAACTCGAGCAACTGCATCTCGAGGGCACGGGCTCCGAGGCTGTGGCCAAGGCGTGGAAGAGCCTCGGTCATGAAGACCGCTTCGTCCGCTATGCGGCCCGCGTGGCCATCGAGCGTCGCCCGGTGTCCGAGTGGGCCGATCGCGTTCTCGCCGAGACCCGTCCTTGGGCGTCGATCGAGGGCGCCGTGGCCCTGGCTCGCATGGGCAAGCCCGAGCACCGCGACCGGTTGCTGGCCTTCCTCAACAAGCTCGATCTGAGCAAGCTGGACGAGCCGGCCAAGCTGGCCGTGGTTCGTGCCTATCAGCTGACGCTCATCCGTCAGGGCAACCCGCAGGGTGATGCCTATCAGGCGACCCACAAGCGGCTCGATGCCCTCTATCCTTCCGGCAGCCGCACGCTCAACCGCGAACTCGTGGGAGCCTTGGTCCGCCTGGGTTCACCGACCGTCGTGGCCAAGAGCGTGCCGCTGATGCTCACCGCCAACGACTCCGACCTGCGCTACGCCAGCGACGCGTTGCTGGAACGCAACCGCGGCTATGCGGGTGCCTTCGCGCAGGCGGCGGCCAGCCGTCCGAACCAGGAGCAGATCGCCTACGCCTACCTGTTGCGTGAGGCCAAGGTGGGTTGGACTCCGGCCCTCCGGAAGTCGTTCTTCAGCTGGTTCCCGCGCACCGCGCCGTGGCAGGGCGGCAACAGCTTCCGGGGCTTCATCGAGAACATCCGCAAGGATGCCTTGTCCACCGTGGCCGATGCGACCGAGCGGAAGTCCTACGAAGAGCTGTCCACCCGCCGGGCGACGGGCGGTGATCCGACCTATGCCGCTCCGAAGGGACCGGGCAAGGCCTACACCGTGGAGCAGGCCCTGGCGCTGGCCTCGGGCGGTATCAAGGGTCGCAGCTTCCAGAACGGCAAGGCCATGTACAACTCGGTCGGTTGCGCTGCCTGCCATCGCTTCGATGGGGCCGGTGGCGGCGTGGGTCCCGACCTGTCGGGAGTGGCCTCGCGCTACACCTTGCGGGACCTGCTCGAGAACATCGTCGAGCCTTCCAAGGTCATCTCCGATCAGTACGGCTCCGAGGAGGTTCAGTTGAACGACGGTTCGTCGCTGGTGGGTCGTGCGTATGTCGAAAACGGCAAACTCGTGGTGACTGCCGATCCGCGCAATCCCGAGGAGTTCACGGCCGTGGCGCTCAACGAGGTGAAGAGCCGCAAGCCTTACCCGGTGTCACTGATGCCGGCCGGTATGATCAATCCGCTCAACCAGGATGAGTTGCTCGACCTGATCGCCTATCTGCAATCCGGCGGCAATCCCCAGCACAAGGCGTTCGCCCAGTAATCGGGCTCTTGGGGAAACCCGCGCAAATTCGAAAGGCGGGGGTGATGGCTCAGGCTGTCACCCCCGTTTTGGCGTCCGGGCACCGAGATCGGAACCACCGGTGGCGATAGATTCCCATCGCCTGGATTGAAGACGCGTCCACAATGCGCGTCGTGAATCCCATGGCGTCCATCCGATTGCCGCAGCGTTGGATCTGGGTCGGCCTCCTGATGCAGGGGGTGCTCCGTTCGGCCGAGATCGATTTTGCCAAGGACATCCAGCCGATCCTCTCCGAATACTGCTACCAATGCCATGGGCCCTCGACCAGCAGTCGCAAGGGCGGGCTGAGATTGGATGTGCAGGAAGGGGCCCTCGGCCCCGGCAAGAGCGGCAAGATGGCTCTGGTTCCGGGCAAAGCCGAGCAGAGCGAAGTGATCCGCCGGTTGAGCAGCACCGATCCCGAGGAGGTCATGCCTCCGCCCGAGACCGGCAAGAAACCCAGCCCCGATCAGGTGCGACTGCTCAAGCGCTGGATCCAGGAGGGCAGCCGCTGGGGGCAGCATTGGGCCTTCGTGCCGCCGTCCTTGCCTGCGGTGCCCAAGCCGCGTCACTGGAAGAGCGGCAACCCGATCGATGCCTTCGTTTTGGCCCAGTTGGGTTCCGGAAAGCGGTTGGCTCCGCCGGCTGAACCCGGTCGCCTGTTGCGCCGCCTGTCCCTCGATCTGACCGGTCTGCCGCCCGCGCCCCAGGAGATCGTGGCCTTCGAAGGACGACCGACCTCGGAGCATTACCTTCAGGAGGTCCAGCGGCTCATGGGCTCTCCGCGCTACGGGGAGCGTATGGCGACCGACTGGCTCGACCTCGCCCGGTTCGCCGATACGCACGGATTCCAAGCCGACCGGTATCGACCGGTCTGGCCGTGGCGCGACTGGGTCATCGGGGCCTTCAACCGGCACCTGCCGTTCGACCGGTTCGTGCAGTGGCAGTTGGCGGGGGACCTGTTGCCCGACGCCACCCAGGAACAGCGCCTGGCCACCACCTTCAACCGGCTGCACCTGCAGAACGAGGAGGGCGGCATCGTCGAGGAGGAATACCGCGTGGCCTACAATGTCGATCGCGTGAACACCTTCGGTACGGCCTTCCTGGGCATGACCTTCGAGTGTTCGCGTTGCCATGACCACAAGTACGACCCCATTTCGCAGAAGGAGTTCTACCAGCTCTTCGCCTTCTTCCAGAACATCGACGAGTCGGGGCAGAGCGTGTACTTCGGCGACATCATGCCGGTGCCGACCCTCCTGCTGAGCACGCCGGAGCAGGATGCCAAGCTCAAGGACCTGAACTCCCGCATCCGGGCCGGCGAGACCCGGTTGGGCCAGGTCGCGGGCGACGCCCGGGCCGCCTTCGAGGAGTGGCGCTCAAAGGCGTCGAGCCCGGTGCCCGAGGTTTCGGGGGCCGTCGCCCGGTTCTCCTTCGATGCGATGGTGTCGAACGCGTTTCCCAGCACGGTGGGCACCCATCGCGCGCAACCGTTCGAGGCGCCCGGATCCGTGGAGGGCCGCTGGGGCAAGGCGCTGTTGCTGAGCGGCGAGAACGGCGTGTCCATGCCCGGTATCGGCCATTTTTCGCGGGCCGATCCATTCTCGATCTCACTCTGGATCCAACCGGCCATGCATGTGCCGCGCCAGACGGTCATCCATCACAGCTCGGCCTGGATGGATGCGGGCAGCCGGGGCTACGAGATCCTGCTGGAAGACGGCAAGGTCGCCGTGGGGTTGCACCACATGTGGCCGGGCAATGCGCTGAAGGTCCGCACGCGCAAACCCGCTCCGGTCGGTTCCTGGACCCATGTGGCCTTCGCCTATGACGGCTCCAGCCGTGCCGCGGGACTGAAGGTGTATCTCGATGGCAACGCCGCGGAGGTGGAGATCGTCCGCGACAACCTCTGGAAGGACATCACCTACGGTCAGCCGAATCTGACCGTCGGCCAGCGCATGCGCGACTTCGGCTTCAAGCAGGGGCGGGTCGATGAATTGCAGGTGTTCGATCGGACTTTGTCGCCGGTCGAGGTGGCGGTCTTGGCGGGGCGGGAATCGACTCCCGACGAGGCGGCGTTGTTCCAGCACTTCCTGCTGACCCGCCATGCGCCGCACCGCGAGGCGGCCGAAGCCCTGGTGAAGCTGCGACGGGAGCAGAACGCGTTGGTCACCTCGATCCCGGACATCATGGTCATGGAGGAGATGGCCCAGCCGAAGCCCGCCCATGTGTTGCGGCGCGGGATGTATGATCAGCCGGGCGACGCGGTGAGCATGGACACCCCCGCGGTGATGGGTCGGTTGCCGGCCGGTGCGCCGCGCAATCGTCTGGGGCTGTCCCAATGGCTACTCGATCCGTCGCACCCGTTGATGGGTCGTGTCACCGTCAACCGGGTCTGGCAGCAGTTCTTCGGCAAGGGATTGGTGGAGACCTCCGACAACTTCGGTCTTCAGGGGGCAGCGCCGACTCATCGCGAGTTGTTGGATTGGCTGGCCGTGACCTTCGTGCGGGGCAACGAGTCGCTGGGGATGCGCCCATGGAGCCTTCAAGATCTCCAGCGCCTGATCGTCACCTCCGACACCTACCGGCAGACCTCGAACGTGAAGCCCAAGGACTGGGCCGCCGATCCGGACAATCGGCTGCTGGCCCGGGGTCCGGCCCGAAGGCTTTCGGCGGAGATGTTGCGCGATCAGGCTCTCTTCACCAGCGGCCTGCTGGTTGACAAGATCGGTGGGCCGAGTGTGAAGCCCTACCATCCCGACGGTTTGTGGGAGATGACCATGGGCGGTGGCCATTATCAGGTGGGCAAGGGCGATGATCTCCATCGGCGCAGTCTGTACACCTACTGGAAGCGCACCGTGCCGCCTCCGTCCATGATGACCCTCGATGCGGCCGATCGCAGCTACTGCGTGGTCCGTCGTCAGGCCACCAGCACGCCGCTGCAGGCGTTGGTGTTGCTCAACGATCCGCAGATGGTCGAAGCCGCGCGCCACGTGGCCGGCCGGACGCTCCGCGAGGCCGGGGCAGGGGCCGAGCAGCGGGCCCGGTATGCCTTTGCGTTGGTCACCGGCCGCAGGCCTTCGAAGGACGAGGTGTCGGTGCTCAAACGCCTTTTGGAGGAACAGGAGGCGCACTTCCAGAAAGACCTGGCCGCGGCCGAGCGCCTGCTGAAGGTGGGTGAGAAGCCCGTCCCCGGAGAGAATCCTCCGGCCCAGTTGGCGGCGGCGACCGTGCTGGCTCAGCTGCTCTTCAACCACGACGAAGCCGTGATGCGCCGTTGAAGCTCACGAAAATTCCCCGAAACCCGATTTGAACCCCGCTGCACCGTGAATTGTTCCCAAGTCGATTTCCGCATGAACCGCCGCGACTTCTTCGGCCGCTTCGGTCTGGGCCTGGGAGGAGCGGCCCTTGGCAGCCTATTGGCCGGCACCGCCGGCGCCGCCAGCACCTCCGTGCCCGGCCCGTTTTCTGGAGCTCTGCCGGCCGGTCACCTGGCCCCCAAGGCCAAGCGGGTGATCTACCTCTTCATGAGCGGAGGCCCGTCGCAGTTGGAGACCTTCGACTACAAGCCCGAGTTGGTGAAGCGCACCGGCGAGGATCTTCCGGCCAGCGTCCGCATGGGCCAACGCCTCACGGGCATGTCGGCCCAACAGGCGACGCTGCCGATGGCGGGGTCGATCTTCAAATTCAACCGGGCCGGCCAGGCGGGGACGTGGATCAGCGAATTGCTGCCTTGGACGGCCAAGGTGGCCGACGACCTGTGCGTCATCCGCTCGCTGCACACCGAGGCCATCAACCACGATCCGGCCATCACCTTCTTCCAGACCGGCTCCCAGATCGCCGGTCGGCCCAGCTTCGGTTCGTGGCTCAGCTATGGACTCGGTTCGGCCAACCAGAACCTGCCCGCATTCGTGGTGCTGATCTCGAAGGACCGGATCGATCAGCCGCTGTATTCGCGCCTGTGGGGCAACGGGTTTTTGCCCAGCCAGCATCAGGGCGTGCTGTTCCGTTCGGGCAAGGATCCGGTGCTGTACCTCCAGAATCCCGACGGGGTGTCCGGTGAAAGCCGGCGGCGCCTCCTCGACCGCTGGGCCGAGATGGAGCATCTGCAGTTCCGGGATCTGGGGGATCCGGAGATCAATGCCCGGGTGGCCCAGTACGAGATGGCCTTCCGCATGCAGACCAGCGTGCCCGATGTGATGAATCTGTCCGGCGAGCCGGAGAGTGTCTTGGACCTTTATGGGCCGGAGGCCAAGAACCCGGGCACCTTCGCCGCCAATTGCTTGTTGGCGCGTCGACTGGCCGAGCGGGATGTCCGGTTCATCCAGCTCTATCATCCGGGCTGGGATCAGCACGGAGGCCTGCCGGGCGGGATCCGCCGTCAATGTGCCGACGTGGATCGCGCCTCCTACGCCCTCATCACCGACCTCAAGCAGCGCGGCATGCTCGACGACACCCTGGTGATCTGGGGTGGCGAGTTCGGGCGCACCAACTATTCGCAGGGCAAACTCACGGCCACCGACTATGGGCGCGATCATCATCCGAGGTGCTTCTCGGTGTGGATGGCCGGTGGTGGCATCCGCGGCGGCATGAGCTATGGCCAGACCGACGAGTTTGGATACAACGTCGTGGAGAACCCGGTGCATGTGCATGATCTGCAGGCCACCGCGCTTCATCAGTTGGGTATCCACCACGAGCGGTTGACGTTCCGATTCCAGGGGCGTGATTACCGTCTCACCGACGTCCATGGCGACGTGATCAAGCCGATTGTGACCTGAGCGGCTGGGATGCCTGTTCGGGCCGGTCGGTCGAGACGTCTCCGACGTGGGCGATCAGCGGTCGTGCGATCAGTCCGGTTCTCTGAAAGGTTCGAACTCTCGGATGGGGAGGGCCTGTGGGGAGGGCTCTTGGCGGGAGCGGTGCTGGAGGTCTGATGTCCTCGGCAGTTCGGGTGAATGGTTCCGGCCATGACAGGCGGCGATACCATCGATAAAACGGCTTGCGGTGGCGCGGGTTTCGGACGATTTAAGGGGCGGCTTTTCGATCTTTTGAGTTTTCCCTGCCCGGTGCGTGTATCGAGACAGTGTCCCTCGACCTTGTTTCCCAATACGGGAGCATCAAAGCGGTTTTAAGTGCAACAAAGCCATGCCTCCTTTACAGGAAGGCGGCGAAGCACCCGCTGCTCCCACCTGGTTCCTTCGGTAAGAAGGGGCCCGTCTCCAACGGCCATGGTGGGGTTTCTTTCAGGCGGTGGTTTCGGTGACGTCTCTTTGGAGATGCGCTGGAGCCGCCGCCGTTTTGTTTTAGCAGCCTGGATATCCGGAACGCCCGGGACGGCTACTCGGCGCCGATCATGGATTCGGCCGTTTCAGCGTGAACGTCCCGCTGTCGAACCGGCTATCGTAGGTGGCGTTGAACTCACCCGAGCCGATGGTTCCCGCCGTGTCGATCTTCACACCGAACACCCGCTTCGAGCCCTGGAATCGGAAAGCGTCGCCCGCGCGATTCCCGTGGATCGGGGTATGGAACGTCCCGGAGTGGTTTCCCCATCCCGCGTGGAAGTAGGCGGAGAAGACGTTCGACCCCGTTGGCACCAGGACGGCCTTCAACGGACCGCCGTGGGCGTTGTTCGTGTTCTGCCAAGTGCCGACCCATCGTCCGGCGACTCCGTCGGTGGAGTTGGAGGGGGAGTTCTTCCAGCGGGTTTCGAATGAGGTGCATCCGCACACGCTCAACAGGATCGTCATCGCCAGAGCGGTTCGGAATCGGCGGGGCTGGGTATTCATGCGCGTGGAAATAGAATCGCCGCCGCCCGTCGAATGACAAGCGGCGGCGGTGTCCGGGCGGGGCGGGGGGATCACTTCACCCGGGCCAACAACCAACCCTGAAGCTCGCTGATGGCGATCCGCTCCTGCTTGCCGTCATCGCGATGGCGCACCGTGACCGTGTTGAGCAGCTCCGGCTTTTCGCCCAGCGTGTCGAAGTCGATGGTGACGCAGTACGGCGTGCCCGCCTCGTCTTGGCGCGCATACCGACGACCGATCGCACCGGCGTCGTCGTAGAAGGCCATCACCTGTCCGCGCAGCGATTGGAACACCTCGCGGGCCTTGGCCACCAACTCCGGCTTGTTCTTCAAGAGGGGGAACACCCCCACCTTCACCGGGGCCACGCGGGGGTGGAATTTCATCACCGTGCGCGTCTCGCTCTTGCCCTTCTCGTCGGTGGAGGTCGTTTCCTGGAAGGCGTTGGAGATGAGGGCCAGGATCAACCGATCCACGCCGGCCGACGGCTCGATGACGTGGGGGATGTACTGCCCCTTGGCCAGGCCTTCAGCGTCTTCCTTGGCGTCCAGCTCGGCCTTCTCCTGAGGCACGCCCGACTTGGTCAGGTACTTCAGGCGGGCGGCGTAGTAGCGGGCGGACAGCTCCGACTGCTTTTCGGCCGGTAACTTGCCCCAGGCCGTGCGCAGTTCCTCGTCGAACACCCCCATCAGCTTGCCCGAGTGCCGCTCGTGTTGGCTCAGGTCGAAATCGCTGCGGGCCGCGATTCCCTCCAGCTCGTCGCCCTTCACCTCGCCCGACTCATCGCGCTTGCTGAAGGGGAACTTGTAAAGGATGTCGGTGCACGCCCGCGCGTAGTGAGCCAACTCCTCCGGAGTCTGATGGTGGAAGCCCAGCGTCTCTTTGGAGAGGCCGATCCCCTCGTAGAAGCGCACCCGTTCCTCAACCCAATAGCGGTGCCACGCCTGCCAGCCCCAATTTGGCTGCGGCTCGCCCGGATGCCCTGTATCGGCCACGGTCGCCACGCTTCCGTGGATCGCCTCGATCGCCTCGTCCGGCTTGATGAAGAACTCCAGTTCCATCTGCTCGAACTCGCGGGATCGGAAAATGAAATTGCGGGGGGTCACCTCATTCCGGAACGCCTTGCCGATCTGAGCGATTCCGAACGGAACCTTCTGGCGGGACGTCTCGTGGACATTCTTGAACTGGGCGAAGATCGCCTGGGCCGTCTCCGGCCGCAGGTAGGCGATGTTCTCGTCGGACTGGATGGGCCCGACGTAGGTTTGGAGCATCAGATTGAACGGCCGCGGATCGGTCAATTGGGCCCCGTTCTCGGGGTTGAACCGGGTGGTATTCTCCGCCTTCTCGGTGCGTTCCCCCGACAGCACCGGTTGGCTGATGCCGCGAGACGCGTAGAATTGCGAAGCCACATTCCGAGCGCTTTCAGGGGGCTTTCCGGCGGGTAGGAGCACCGAGAAGGGCTCCACGCTCTCCTTGCCTGAGGCCGTGTCCTTGGCTCCTGAAAAGTGGAACACCTGTCCCGACTGCGGCTCGATCTGATCGGCCCGGAAGCGTTTCTTGGTCAGCAGGCAATCGCACATCGGATCACTGAACGTGTCCACGTGGCCTGAGGCCTTCCAGATCTGCGGCGCCATGATGATCGTCGCCTCCAGCCCCACCACATCGTCCCGGAGTCGGGTCATCGTCGTCCACCAGAGCTCCTTCACATTCCGCTTCAACTCCGCCCCCAGAGGCCCGAAGTCCCAGAAACCGTTGATGCCACCATAGATTTCCGACGACTGGAAAATGAACCCCCGTCGTTTGCACAAGCTGACGATCTTCTCCATCAGCGGGTTGTCTTTAGCTTCGGCCATAGAATTCCCACGACTGTTCTTCACCGTGACAAACAGTGTCAACGTCCTAAATAAAGTGACAGGTTCAAAGTTATTGACGCTGGGTTGGGGCAGGCTACGGTGTTTCCATGAGGTTGGCGCGGATCAAGGGGGGTACGGGGAGTTCTGCGGTGTACCATTGCATGTCGCGGGTGGTGGGCGGGGAGCGGCTCTTG